>JBEPVJ010000009.1:0-15350 GCA_041691095.1 Gemmatimonadales bacterium | reverse complement strand
CGAGACCGCCCGCCGAACCGGCGCGCGAGCCGTGGCGCTGAGCATCGTTCACCCTGCTGATGACCCTGAGGTCCGCGGTCACCTCCGGGCTCTCGGACGGGCGCTCCCCCATGGCGTGATGTTACTGGTGGGCGGAGCAGCGGCAACTGCTTACGCCGATGCCGTCGTGGCCGCCAAGGGCAAACTGCTGACCGGCCTGGTCGACCTGCGCGACGCACTGCGCGAGCTTACCAGCTCAGCCTCGGCCTCCGCGTGAACGCCTCCCGCCGAGTGCTGCTCACCGGCGCCACCGGCTACATCGGTGGCCGGCTGCTGGCAGCATTCGAAGCGAACCGGCGACCAGTGCGCTGCATGGCTCGCCGCCCCGAGTACCTCCTGGCCCGGGTGGCGCCGACCACCGAGGTCGTCGCCGGCGACGTGTTCGATCCAGTCTCGCTCACCGTGGCGATGACCGGCGTGGACACCGCCTACTATTTGGTGCACTCGATGGATTCGACCGGGTCGTTCCAGGATGCCGACCGAACCGGGGCGCACAATTTTGCGCGAGCGGCAAGGGCCGCCGGGGTTCGGCGGGTCATCTACCTGGGCGGCCTCGGCGGGGGGGACGGGTTGTCGAGCCATCTCGACAGCCGTCAGGAGGTCGGCCGCATACTGCGGGATGAGGGCGTGGCCACCGTTGAGCTGCGGGCTGCCATCGTCATCGGTTCGGGCAGTATCTCATTCGAGATGATCCGTGCCCTGGTGGAGATCCTGCCCATCATGATCACCCCCCGGTGGGTGGCCACGCTGACCCAGCCGATCGGGATCGAGGACGTGATCGCCTACCTGGTCGCGTCGCTCGATCTCCCCGCGGAAGGCAGCGACGTGTTCGAGATCGGAGGGCCCGACCGGGTCTCCTACGGCGACTTGATGCGCGAATACGCCCGGCAGCGGGGATTGCGCCGGCGGTTCATCTCGCTGCCGGTGCTCACCCCCAGGCTCTCCAGCCTCTGGCTTGGCCTGGTCACGCCGGTGTTTGCCCGGGTGGGCCGGGCGCTGGTGGAAAGCCTGCGCAATGAGACGGTGGTGTGCGACGACCGCGCGCTGGCCGCGTTCAATGTGAAGCCCCGGGGAATGGCCGACGCGATGGCCCGCGCGCTGGTCAACGAGGACCGCTCCTTCGCTGCGACGCGGTGGTCAGACGCACTCACGGTGGTGGGCCGACACCAGGGGTGGGGTGGCACCCGATTCGGGACTCGGCTGGTGGATTCCCGGTCGATCACCGTGGCGTGCTCACCGGCGACCGCGTTCACTCCGATCCGTCGCATCGGTGGTACCAGCGGCTGGTATCATGCGACCTTCCTCTGGAAGCTGCGCGGATTTCTCGACCTGCTGGTGGGTGGGCCGGGGATGCGGCGCGGCCGTCGCGATCCCGAGCAACTGGCACCGGGCGACACCCTCGACTTCTGGCGGGTGGAAGCAATCGAGCCCGACCGCCTGCTCCGGCTTTCAGCCGAAATGCGGCTGCCGGGACGGGCCTGGCTCCAGTTCGAGGTGGATCCGAGCGGGACCGGCAGCACCATCCGGCAGACGGCGATCTTCGATCCCGCCGGCTTGTTCGGCCAGATCTACTGGTATGCGCTCTGGCCTCTGCACCAGGCGGTCTTCGGCGGGACACTGCGGGCGCTGGCCCGGGCAGCGCTGGCGTGACCATGTTCCCCGAGCGTGCCTCTCGGTCGGCCATGCTGGCCCGTCTCGGCCTTGGCTTCACCGGGCCGGCCGCCGCGCTGATGCTGGCATTCCTGGCCCCTGCGGGTTGCGCGCAATCCGCGGCGCCGCCATCGCCACCGCCTTCACCCATCGCCGCCGATTCGGCGCGCCTCACGGAGGCGGGCGGGATGGGAGTGACGGCCGCCGGGGCCCAGGAGGGAACGGTGAAATCGGTGCAGAGCGTCGCGACCGTGGATCTCGTTCATTATGCCGGGAGGTGGTACGAGGTGGCCCGGTTCCCCAACCGGTTTCAGACGGATTGCGCGCGGGAGACCACCGCTGACTACACGGTGCGGCCCGACGGTGAGCTTGACGTCATTAACACCTGCCTGCGGGCCGACGGCGGGCGCAAGCAGGCCAAGGGTCGGGCCCGGCTGGCCCGGCGCGATGGCCCGGCGTCCCAGCTCAAGGTGCGTTTCGCACCGGGTTTCCTGTCGTGGTTGTCGCTGGTCTGGGGTGACTACTGGATTCTCGACCTCACCGATGACTACGGTGCGGCGCTGGTAGGGTCGCCGGATCGCCAGTATCTCTGGCTACTGGCGCGGACGCCCGCGCTGGATCCGGAGAGCTATGCGCGACTCACCGCGACCGCGGCGGCGCAGGGATTCGATGTGGGCCGGCTGGTGCGGTCCCCTGAAGCCGGGGCGGTCCGGCGCAGCACCGGTCCGTGAGTCCTCCTGCCTGCGAGTCCCGACACCCATGCCAGGAGCGCCGACAGCCGCCGGTCCGGCGGCAACCCCGCCACACCATCAGCAATCATTCGGGGATCCAACACCCGATACCCTCTGACATGAATGTGTCCTTCCACGGCGATACCGCCTGGCCGGCGAAGACCGCGCCGGGGACGCTGACGACCGGGCTGCGGTAGCGCTGTCCGCTCTCATGCCCGGTCGCGGCCGCCATCCACTGCTGGGTGATGACGCGGGTGACGCCGAGGAATGCCCGAACGTCGTTGTGTTCCGGACCATCCCGGAGCGGCCCGCCGTGGGTCTCCAGCGTGCGGGGGGTCCCGTTGAGGCCCACGACTTCGAGCACCAGGTTGGACCCCTCCCCCCGGAACGCGGCCGCAATCATCTCCCGGAAAGCCGGCACGTCCGCTGGCACTGCCAGCAGACAGACGCAGCGACCCTGGACCTGCTCCAAGCCGTCCGCCGCAATCGTCCGCAGGCCGGCAGAATTCATCTCTAGCAGGTTGCTCTCCCGACGAGCAGCTTGACGCACTCCGCCTCCCGCTCGACCATCGCCCGGAGCCGCTCTTCCCGCTCCCCGAAATGCTACTCCGCCCGCATCTGCGCAGTGACATCCCCCAGCACGCCGTCCAGGAAGAGCGGCGTGCCGTCGGCCTCGTAGTCAGCCGCGCCTGATTGACCCAGTGGGCGCTCCCCTCGGCGTGGCCAATGCGAAAGCGCAGGGAAAATGTCGAGCGGGTTCAGATCGCGGCGCCCACGGTGGGCTCTTCTGCGATAGTGCCGGTCCGGGCGGCCCGGCCTGCGGGCGGCGGCTGCGGGCGGCGTCGGAGTCCGAGGCCTCAGCGGGGTCGCCCATCTGATAATTCCGGGGCTCACAAAACCCGGCACACGTGCGCTGCGGGCCCGCTCTCAAGCAAAAGATCGGAGTCGGTTGCGGTCTGCGGCTCCGAAATACTCCCTCGAAAGAGTCCGGACCGGTCGTGAGCTTCGTTCGGCCGCCCCCGACCCACCCACAGGGCGACTCGGCGCCGAGGCCATGGCATCCCACTAAGTCATTGAACTATTTTTGTCTAAGTGTTGTCAAACTCATTTCTTAGACTGAAGCTTGACAATAATGGTTAATTGAGTGTATTTTCTCGACCTGAGCTAGACAGAAGCCGAGCGACCAGGCACGAATGTGGTGCGGGGTGGCGAGCGAAAGGCTGGTCGCCGGCGGCGGCTCAGGGAAGTGCTCGTTTGACGCAGTTCACCTTGTTATCAGGAGTTAGACACATGATCACGGCTACACAGTCCCCGAAAGTTCTCAAGGATATTGTCCACACCGCTATCGATAACGGCTCCTTCAAGACGCTGGCGGCCGCCCTCACCGCGGCGGGTCTGGTGGAGACGCTGCAGGGTACCGGACCGTTTACCGTTTTCGCGCCCACTGACGCGGCGTTCGCCAAGCTTGCGCCGGGCACCGTCGAGGCGCTGCTCAAGGACCTGCCCAAGCTGACCGCCATTCTCACCTACCACGTCGTGTCGGGTCGCCACCTGGCGGCGGACGTGGCCACGCTGAAGACGGCCACCACGGTGCAGGGCGGCACCCTCAAGATCGCCGTGAACGGCGGCAAGGTCATGATCAACAACGCCGAGGTTGTGGCAGCCGATGTGCTGGCCGCCAACGGCGTCATTCACGTCATTGACTCGGTGCTCCTGCCGAGCTGAATTCAGAATAGCGGGAGCGGTACCGCAATCCCGGGTGCCGCTCTCTCCCATCTTCGGTCTGGGCCCAGCCATGGAGAGGTTCGAATGTTGACGGATAACCGCGTTGTAAGGGCTCGGGTTCTGGTGCTGGTGGCCGCTTTCATCGGATTTGCCCTGTCCGTCTACCTCTGGTTTACCGGGAATCAGATGCAGGGCATCTTCGTCGGCCTGTGGGTGCCTTCGATTCTCTCGCTTGGTACGCTCGTGATTCCGAATTCGGGGAGGGCGCCATGAGCGATGGCATGCTCTTCGGTTTGGGCGTTCTCGTCACCCTCATCGTGCTCGCGGGCATGATTCCGCTCTGGTGGGCGGCCGTGCTCGACGGTCGTGAGAAGCAGTAGCCGCGACGCGACGATGACAGATCAGCGGGCGGTCCTGATTCTGGGCGCCACCTGAGGCATCGGCTCGGGGCTGGCCCGCCGGCTGACGGGAGACGAGGTCTGGCTCGGGCTGGCGGGGCGGAACGGCGCTGCGCTTGATGCGCTGGGGGCTGAATTGGGTGGCGCCCCGCTGGTGGTGGACCTCCGCTCCTCGGCGCCGGGAAGGTCGACCCCGTGCTCGGCACCGGCGATCGGCACCCGCGATCGGCACTGCGCGCTAAGCCTGGTCGAGCGCACATCGGGCACTCTCGTGCTCGGCAAGCTCAGCGCTGGCACCACGGCCGAGGTGAGTCGGCGGCCCATCCAGCTGATCCGTCGCGAGCGCCAGCCGGTCCGGCACCGGGTTCCACGACGATACCCGGATCGAGCCGGCCACCGGCACTGCCTCCTGCCTCGCCACTCCGCACCGCGCCTGGAAGCACGGCTCCACGAGAACACCAACGGCATCACCAGCCGTAGCTCCCGAAGGGCGCGAGTATGGCCGCAGTGACCTAACACGACGGCACCCGCATCGCCCGCGCCCTCACCACCCGGCCCCGCAAGCGCCACCGCTACCAAACCCCGGAGGACCGCTGTGCCACGCTCCCCGCATGACCCCAAGGCGGGCTGTCGGGGTGAGCGTTGCACTTCACAGTTGGATTCACACAGCAATGTGCGGGAGCTCGCCTACGGCGAACTCCGCGAACGCACACGGCTCGGCGAGACGGTCACCGAGCAGACGATCGCCGCGATAGTCGGGCGCGCCGTGGCCCTGTTCCTCGCCGGCCACGCGGTCGCCAGGGCTCATTCGCGGCGCTGAGCCATCCCGGGCCAACGAGCCGGGCCGCAACCCGGAGCGCGGGTGGTGGGCCGGATGCCAATCCTGACGTGCAGTATGCTTGAGGACGAGCGTGATGCGGTGCCATTACCGCCAGTTCAGCGTTTGGGGGCGTTGCTGGCAGCGGCCTTGCCGGGGAACGAAATGCGGAACGTGGAACCGATCCCCGCCTTGCTTTCGACCGCCACCGCCCCGCCGTGAGCCTCGACGAACGTCTTCACGATCGCCAAACCGAGGCCCGTTCCGCCCTCGTTCTCCGGATCGGTTTCTCCCCTGTCGAATACCCTTTCGAGGAGCGCTTCAGTGATTCCGGCGCCGTTGTCACTCACCCAGCACTCGACTCCCCCTGCCTGGTCGAGCTCTCGTGCCCCGACGATCACCTCACCGCGGGGTGCGTACTTCATGGCGTTGGCCAACAGGTTCTGAAAGACCCGCCTCAGCAAACCGGCATCCCCGTAGATCACCAGGTCGTCGGGGACCTGGTTTATTAGATGAGTCCCGCCCGATCCGGCAGCCGGGTGCAGATCGTGAACGAGGGCCTCAACCAACGGCCATAGATCCAACTCGCGCCGTTCCATTCGTACCCCGCTGGCGGTCTGGAGATTGGCATTTTCCTCCAGCACCTTGCTGACCAGCCCTTCAAGCTGCTGCACATTGCGGCGTAGCGTCTTCAGCATCTGCCCAATCCCCGCGTTCGTGCCTCCCGCCGGCAGGCCGACTTCCAGGACGCTGGCCGCCAGCGCAATCGCATTCAATGGAGTTCGGAGATCGTGCGCCACAAAGGCGAGATATTCTTCCCGGCGCGCCTGCACCTCGAGCGCCTGCTGCGCGGCGAAGGTTTCCACCGCCAGTCCGATGGCCTGGTCCAGGACGCGATTGCTGATATGGAACGGCTTGCCCTGCAACCTCAGCCCGGAGGCTTCGGCCAGATCGTGGATACAGTCACGCAGGATATTGTACTCGGCCACCACTTCGACAATATCAAAGCCATCGATCACGCGCTGCAACCCATGGGCCGGTGGGCTGCCTCCGGTGAGCGCTTCGGCAATGGTCTCGTCCGACCCGGTCTGGAGCGCGGCAGCCAATTCCTCGAGGAGCCCGGGGATGTGATCGTTGAGCGTCGGGACGTCGAGATGCCGCGCCGAGGGAAGTTGCCTGACCTGTTCCCGCCACCGCGCAAGCAAGGCGTGACGCTCCTGGCGGATGAGCGCGGCCAGCTTATCGAGCTCGTTGATGGTCATCTCCTGTCTCCACCTTTGCGACGGGTTGGTCGAGCGGCGAGCGGGCCGTGGATTCATCACCCAAGGGCAACACGGGTGTGACTGAGGACGGTGATCTCCAGGCAGGGTACCCTTCGAAGCTCCGCCGAGCAAATGAGGGAGCCCGTGCAGGCCCGGATCACCCGGAACCAAAGGTATACCGTGCTGGTTGCAGATCGAGCCCATCTTTACGGGCGCTCGGGCGGGATCCGAGATATGGGGGGTCGCGGATGAGGTGAGCGGAGTGCCGGCTACCTGCAGCTGTCGCGGCGCCTGAGGAGCGGGTGCATTCCGGATCCCCTTCGTGGACCCAATCTCCTGAAGACTGAATCTCCATGGTTGAATGCCCGGGTTCGACGGCGGCCTCGGCACTCCGCCCGCCCCAGCCTGAGCGCCCCGATCGAAGGAAGTCCCGGTGGTGAACCGGGACCACGACCACCAAGACCGGTCCAGGGCTGATCGGGGTCAAGCGGAAGCGCTGGCGCGGCGCGGGCAGGAGCAGCGGTGCCATCAGCCCACCTGCCAAGGCCGGCGGCGCGCCCCTAGCCAGCCCCATCCGCGGCGATAGCTATCCCCGACCCACCAATGCCCACGCCCCTCGAGCAGATCTCCACTGTCCTCGCCGACCGCTCCCGGATCGAGCGCGAGCTCGGCGCGGGTGGCATGGCCACCGTCTACCTCGCGCACGACCCCCCGCCATGACCGCAAGGTCGCCCTCAAGGTGCTCCGCCCCGAGCTGGCCGCCATGATCGGCGCCGAACGGTTCCTCGCCGACAT
This sequence comes from Gemmatimonadales bacterium, assembly GCA_041691095.1. Lineage (GTDB taxonomy): Bacteria > Gemmatimonadota > Gemmatimonadetes > Gemmatimonadales > GWC2-71-9 > JABFSM01. The sequence continues at coordinate 7,933 of JBEPVJ010000009.1, read as the reverse complement.
CAGGACCACCGCCAACTTGCAGCACCCCCACATCCTGGCATTGTTTGACTCGGGCCGCACCGGGGGCGGCCCCACGGGCGGAGCGGACTTCGTCTATTACGTCATGCCGTTCATCGAGGGGGAGAGCTTGCGCGACCGGCTCAACCGCGAGAAGCAGCTCCCGGTGCCCGAGGCAGTCCGGATCGCGCGGGAGGTAGCCGAGGCGCTCGAGTACGCCCACCGCCACTCCGTGGTCCACCGCGACATCAAGCCTGAGCACATCCTGCTGCACGGAGGGCACGCCCTGGTGGCGGATTTCGGCATCGCACCCGCCGCCTCGCGCTCCGACGGTGGCATCCGGATGAGCGAGACCGGCACGCCGCACTACATGAGTCCCGAGCAGGCGATGGGCGAGCGGGATATCGGCCGTGCACAATCTCCCAGGGGGTCCCAACCAGACAACGGACCCTAGTCGGAGACGCGGGCTGGCGGATCGCGCGTCGGTCGGCCTGGCAAGTACCTGAGCTTGTCAGACTGCGGCCATGCCGGCCACCGCCATCGCAGGTCGGTTGCCTGTCAGCACGCCATGGACGAGCCGATGAAGGCCATCGTCAAGCGGAGCGTTCGGTGGCCGTCCATTTCTCGGGGCCTCAGACCTGCTCCAGGTACGCCGTCTCGCCGTGCAGCGCCTCATCGAGTCCTATCAGTTCGTGGGCATCGTCCACACGGACCACGGTGATCTTGTTGACCAGCCAGAGCATGCCGAGCGTGAATCCAAAGGCCCACACCGTCGAGAACGCGACGGCGACGAGCTGGACCAGGAAGAAGTGCCCATTGCCGCGGAGCAATCCGTCCACGCCGCCGTTGGATGCGGGGTTCCAGTCGGTCGAGGCAAACACGCCGAGCAGGACAATGCCCAGAAAGCCGCCGACGCCATGCACACCCCACACATCGAGTGCGTCATCCCAGCCCAGCTTGTTCTTCAGCGCGCAGGCGTAGTAGCAGACGATTCCCGCGATCAACCCCATGAGTGCGGCCGCCGACGGCGAGATGTAGCCGGCCGCGGGTGTCACGGTGGCGAGGCCGGCCACCGCGCCGGTCAGGAGTCCGAGAAACTTCGGTTTCCTCGACACCCGCCAATCGACGATGAGCCAGGCAATGGCCGCGAAGGACGCGGCGATGTCCGTGTTCAGGAACGCGACCGCGGTCGTCGAATCCACCCGGAATTCAGAGCCGGCGTTGAAACCATACCAGCCGAACCAGAGCAGGCCCGTGCCCAGCGCGACGAGCGGAATGCTGTGCGGACCGCGATCGGGCACCCGGCGTTTGCCGACATACAGGATCGACGCCAGCGCGGCGATTCCAGCGATGTTGTGGACGACGATGCCGCCGGCGAAGTCCTTCACGCCCCACTCGCCGAGAATGCCGCCGCCCCACACCATGTGGACGAACGGGAAGTAGACGAGGATCAGCCAGGCCGTCAGGAACAGCATGTACGCCTTGAAGGTGATCCGATTGGCAAACGCGCCGGTGATCAGCGCCGGGGTGATGATGGCGAACATCATCTGGTAGGCGCAAAACACCAGCATCGGGATGGTCTCGTTCGGCGACGGCGTCGACAGTGTGATCCCGCGCAGGCCGGCCCAATCGAGGTTGCCGATGATGCCGAAATAGTCCGTACCGCTCTTGTGATCTCCGGAGAAGCACAGGGAGAAACCGATCGCCCACCAGAGGATGGTGGTCCATCCCATCGAGGCAAAGCTCTGCATCATGATCGCCAGGACGTTTTTCCGCCCTACGAGGCCCCCGTAGAAAAAGGCCAGGCCCGGTGTCATCAGCATGACCAGGCTGGTGCAGAGCAGCATGAAGCCGGTGTTCCCGGTGTCGAGTCGCAGCATGTTCATGTCCTTGACGTGACGGTGGTCCGCGGAGCAGTGGGGTGACGGCGGGAGGAGTGCGGATGCCAGTCAGATTCACTATTGGACCCCCGCGTGAGAGCGAAGGGCCGCCCCCTCGTGCGGCGGCGGGAGAAGATGCCGGTGAAACCCGCCAGCGCAAGAGGCAGCCTGCCGTTGGCCGGCGCCCCCCTCCACGACTGTCAGACAGTGCCAGCCCCGGTGGTCTCGGCGTGGGCGATCACCACCAGGCCCAGCAGCTCCCTCAGCCTGTGCCTCACCGCCTCTTCCCGTTGCCGACCGCCGGTCACGACGGCCAGCTCTCGCCTGACGGGAAGTGGGTCGCCTGTCAGGCGATCGTCACGTCGCGGTGGGAGATCTTCGTCGCACCCTACTCTGGCGCTGGCGAACGACGTCTGGTCTCGACCGACGGCGGCACCGAGCCCCTCTGGTCCCCGGACAGCCGCGGGCTGTTCTTCCAGAACGCCAACCGGCTGATGGGCGTCACCGTGGCGCCGGGCGCCACCTTCTCCGCGAGCTCCCCGCAGCTGGTGCAGGAGGGTCGGTTCTTACGGACGATCACCGGAAACACGAGCTTCAGCATCTCACGGGACGGCGCCCGCCTCCTGCGGGTCCAGCCGGTCGACCCGGAACCGGCCCTCAGCCACATCGACCTGGTGCTCAACTGGTTCTCGGCGGTGACGCGCCGGGCCGCGGGCCACGCAGCAGAGTCGCAACGAACGCCATTTCGACCCGCGCGAGGCACTGGTACCCCTCGGCCAGTAGCTGCTCGCAGGCAAGCACCACCGTGCTGAAGGCCACGTTGAGATCGGCCGCCAGTACCCGGGTCGCCGGAAGCCGCAAACCACCGGACAGGCGGCCCGAGAGAATACCGTCGCAGATTGCCCGGTAGAGCTGACGGAAGAGTGGCTGGCCGGCATCACGATCGAGCTCCGGCGACAGCGGGGGCTCTCACGCCGCAACTTCCGGACATTGCCCTGGTCGGTTTGCGTCGACTCGACTTGTTCTGGAGACCATCAACGGTATTGAGCCTCCACCCCAGCGCCAAGATCGCGGGAGCTACCGCTGACGCGTCCAGCGAGTGTCGGAGCGCACGGTCCAGGTCTTCCCGCTGTCCGCCGAAGTCGACAGGATGTGATGGACGATCTCAGGCGAGGCATCCATCAACACATTCGACGCCAGGATCTTGTCGCCGGCGGAGTTGATGAACCAGCCGAGAAAGCGCATCCCTCCGTCGCGGTACTCGCCCTCGAAATCGTTTGAGCTGTTGAGCTCGTCGTTCCAGATCATGCGCCATTTCTGACGGTTCACGTCGTAGAAGACCATGCTCATGCCCCGACCTCCTCCGGTCGCCTCCCATCGCTCGAGAAAGACGCAGCCCTCATACTGTCTGGTGTTGGTGACCGTCCCGAAAGAGGGTGTATCGGGTTTGTCCCACGGCGTGACCGTAAAGACTCCTTCCCAATAGTCGAAGTCGTGCTGGCGGTGGCAAGGATAGTACGCGTCTTCGGCGGCCTTGACGATCGCCGCGTACTCTGGCAGGGACCGCAGCGGCGCCAGGGCGGAGTCGTCGGCGATCTGGCTCGTCAGAAATCCGAACGTGGCCGCCTTGCGAAAATGCGCGACGGCCGTCGGCGTGTCCTGCATCTGCGCGTAGGTGCTCGAGAGCCGCAGCTCTGCGACCATCGGCAGGAAGCGGAGATCCACGGCGTGCTGGTACGCGTCGACGGCTCCCTGCCAACGCCGCTGGGATGTCAGGCTGGCACCCAGCCGGAACCAGGCCCTCCCGTTCGCCGAGTCGCCCCGGACGATGGCGCTGTACAGGGAAGCCGCCGTCGACCAGTCGTGGCGCTGGTAGGCGGAGTCGGCACGGACCATCGCTGGCGACTGCGCCATCGCGGCCCCCGGCACGACGGACAGAGCGACCAACACGGAACGGAACAGGGCACGGACACGCATGAGTTTCCCCTGGGTGGAATACTTGCTGGCTGAAGAATCATCCAGCGGATGGCCCGTCGACTGGTCAACGCTTCAACGAAAGCCACAGACCATGCCTCCGGGGGACGTAGCGACCGCTGAACATCCATCCATTCCACGTCATGCCGCTGTCGGCCGATTGCTCGAAGAGCTGGCGCACGCACTCGGCCTCCGGAGCGTCCTGATCGCCGTCGGAATCGTCGGCGCTACTGTCGCTTGCACCCGCCAACGGCGCCAGACTCAGCGGCGACCTGGCCCAATACGAGAACTGGTACAGGCGCTGCGACATGCGGGGGTCAGGTGAGCGGCCCCGCGATTTCCGGTCCAGGTGTTGTGGACGTCGCTTCCAGCTTCGCTCTGGAGGCCCCGACCCATTGCCCGACCCCGCCTTGATGATTCCGATCAACCGAAAAGGGGTCAGGCCGACATTGGCAACTCGGTGGGAAAGCGGCAGGGGGGTGTAGCTGCTGTCGGCGTCAATACGCGCAACAGACCCTCTTGAAGCACGCTGTTCCCGATTACTCAGCCAGGCGATTCCCCCAGCGCCACGGAGCCAGCGTGAGGAGAACGTCGGCGGAATCGTCAGGCGCCAGAAAACTGATCCCACCGATATCCGCGGCGAACGGAGGGTGCTCGTCCCTGACCCGGGCGGCGGTATTGTAGGCCGCCAGCGGCCGGCCGAGTCAGTGGAGTGGAGGAGGGAAGCCTCGTGCCACACCGGATCACGGTTGGCGAGGCGCTGCCGGGTGAGTCCGGACCGCACTCGGGCTGTGGCGGCATAGCGGCGATTGTGCGCCTCGAGCCGCAAGCGGGGAGGGACGAGACGGGGGCACGCTGTGACTCCGCAGTCCGCGATAAGGGCGAGACACCCTGACCTGTTCTTTGACTCACCGTGGTCAGCCGCCTCGCGCCGGCTTCTGCCGGACGCGCTCACTTTGGAAGCCGAGCACGAGTGGGCGCCAGCCAATGCGGCTCGATCCCTCTCCGGCTCCCTCTGCCATCGATGTGTCTCCTGGCAAAGAATGACTCATCGGGCTGAACCGCACTTCGCGGACGCAGGCCCTGCGCGTGACCATCACCGACAGGTAAACGCCGCCGCATCATCGGTGCTGCCCGTGCCGTTGTACCGCGCTGTCATCGGGTAGGCACACAGCGGATGGGTTCGCGCCACCTGCGCGCCGGTCTCCTTGTGCGCGATGAGCCGCGACGGCGCCTCACCCGTTTCCACCCAGAGGCGAATGGTCCCGGTCCAATCCGCCTGATCGCAACCGCTCCCACCCGCGCAGTGCAGCACGCCCGGCATCATGAACAGCCGGGTGAATGACGAGGCCTGCGGTGTGCGGGCCTGCACGGCCTTGAAGTACTCGATCGTCGAGCGCGCGTTGAGCGCGGGGTCGGACCACCCGTGTGCCAGCAGCAGTTTGCCCCCGCGAGCGCGAAAGGCCGAGAGGTCGGGGTTTGTCGCGGAGACGATCGTGTCCACCTTGGCGCCATCGCGAGCGGCGCGCGTAAGGTCGTAGCCGACGTAGCGCCAAGCCGAGTCGCCGTAGATGAAGTACGTGAAGAACTCGGTGCCGAAAATGCCCTGGACCATTGGCGGGATGCGCCCCGTTGCGTCGAGCGGGCCCGCCACAGGGCCGGTGATCCAGGTATTCCAGCCGTTGGGGTCGGCCTCGTCACCGAAAGGCTGCCCGGGATATCGCAAGGCACCGGCTGCAAGTGGCGCGGTAAATGTCGACAGGGCGGCGCGCTGCGCACGCGTCACGCAGCTGCTCGCCACCGCGTCGTTCGGGCAGGGCGGGAGCGATGCCACTGTGAACGTGCACGTCTCGGGGTTCTCGATGGTGCCATCCCGCACACCGTCGCTGGCGTCGCACTTCTCGGCCACCTTGGCCCCCAGCAGCTTCAGTACGGCTGGCGTGACGACGGGAGCGGTGAAGTCGCCGGTCGGGTATTGCGTCTGGGCATTGCGCACGAACGTCGTGGCGATGGCCAGGAAGTTGTACGCCGGCGCGATCGCCACGATACCCTCGAAGTCCGCCGGGTAGCGCTGCGCCTCCATCATGGCCTCGCGTCCACCGTTCGAGCAGCCGATGAAGTACGAGTGCTCTGGCGGGCGGCCGTAGTACGCCGCGATGAGGAGCTTGGTGACCTCAGCGGTGCGATGCACCGCCCGATAACCGTAGTCGATGATGCGGGTGTCGTGGTGCAGCGCCCACGCCGCGCTGCCGCTCAAGGCGGTGTGCCCCGCATCGGTGCCAACGGTCGCGTATCCCTCATTCACCGTCGCCGCAAACTGGTTCTCTACGGCGCCGACGAATCCGCCGGCGCCACCCATCAGGAACCGCCCATTCCAGTCATTGGGAAGCAGCGCGATGATGTGAGTCTCCGCGTCGATGGTGGCCGCGACGCTGCAGTATGGTCGTTGGCCAAGCGCGCGCAGTGAGTCGTTCGGTTGTACAACGCTCGCGGCGGTGATGCGCGCGTTGGGGAGTGCGATCGTCATCGCGGCCGCACAGTCCACGGTGGTTCGCGCGGCACGGCGGCCATGCTCGGCGTGAGCCGCCCTCGCCGCGTGTGTCGCTGAGAGCAAGAGCAGCGACAGCACGGCCATCATTCCGCGATGATGGGGCACGACACGGATCGAACGGGCGCGCATAGGGAGCTCCAGGATGTTATGAGGTCTTCAAAGGCCCGGAGGCCTGTACGCGCTGAGGACGATGCCGGATGGAAATGCTTGCGTGCTGACCAGCTCCAAGGTGCGCGCCGGAGTTCCCTCGGCAAAGAAGCGCTTGCCCGTGCCCAGCAGGATCGGGTAGACGGCCAGCAGGACGTCATCCACCAGCCCATGTTCGAGCAGCATTGTTGTCAGCGTGGTGCTGCCCGAGAGGATGAGGTTCGGGCCGTCCTGCGACTTGATGCGACGAACGCCCTCGACGAGATCCGGTCCAACGCCCTCTAACGGGCCCCATTCGAGACTCTCGGGGCGATGGGTTGCAACAAATTTCGTCGCCGCATTGAGGCCGTCCCCCATTGGACTGCTCGGCGCCTTTGGCCAGGAGCCCGACCAGATATCGTAGGTGCGACGGCCCAGCAGCAGGTCGAAGCGCTCACCATACGCGGCGAGCATGGCGTCTCTGCCAGCGGGCGTCCGATAGGGCACGGTCCAGTCGCGGTACGGGAAACCGCCGTCATCAGCGGAGTGCTGGATCACCCCGTCCAGCGAGATGTGTTCGATGATCTTGAGCGTTCTCATTGGCTCTGGCTCGCCTCTGCCGGCATCGGGAAGCGTTCTTGAAACCACGCCTGCCACCGCGGTGTCTCGCGAGCGACGGTCGCGGCCGCCTGATCGCCATAATGGTAGCAGCTCAGCGCTATCATGCTCTGGCCGCCCACGTTGAAGGCGCCCAGGGCGGCGACGCCCGGCCCTGGCGTGTCGAGTCGCAGCAAGGCGTCGCACGGACTTTCGCTGAGATACTCCGCCACGCCGCGGAGCGCCGGGACACCTGCGGGCGACGCCCAGCTCTGCCCGGCGCGCACGCCCTTCAGCCCCACCGCCGCGATCAGTGTTTGCCAGGCCTCCGCTTCGCTTCCCGGTACGGGAACCACGAACTGCATGATCGCCGAGCGTTGGCCGCGGAAGTGGGTGAGATAGATCCGCAGGGTGCGGAAGAAGCCGGGCCAGCCGAGCCCTGCGGATTCAAGCTGGTTGTCCCAGTCGTCGGTGCTGGCGAAGAGGCTATGCACCACTCGGACGCGGCACACGCCACCAGCGCGCGCTTCGACGCTCCACTCGGTCGCGATGGGCGGCATGTCACCCCAGCTCTCGCCCTGCGCGGCAAACATTCGAGGCGGATCCCAGATCGTCACGGCAGCACGGGGCGCGAACCCTGGGCCGAAATGTGACGTCACCGCGACGGGCCTCCCGTCGGTCTCCTCGAATTCCGTCGGCACGAACCAGGACGAGACTCCAGGTCCCGTGGCAATGGCGTGCCAGACTTCCTCTGGCGTGCCGGGGACCTCGACTTCGACTTGGACGGAACGGCGTCCGGAGGCTTCTT
>JBEPVJ010000008.1:0-15399 GCA_041691095.1 Gemmatimonadales bacterium | reverse complement strand
CCGCCAGGCCGAGATCGAAGGGATGGTAAGGGCTGCCTCGCCCGGTGATCCCCGCGACCACCCCGTAGCGCTCTCTCCATTCGGCCAGCTCGAAACGGGGCACCACACCTGCGATTGGGCGCTCCCTCACCCCTCGGCCCGTTCGATCCCGGCGCCCAGTGCGATGAGCCGGGCGTCGATATTCTCGTAACCTCGCTCGATCTGACCGACATTGTGAATCACGCTCCGGCCTTCCGCGGCCAGGGCAGCGAGGAGCATCGCCATGCCGGCGCGGATGTCGGGCGATTCCACGGTGCCACCCCGCAGGGGCGAAGGCCCGGCGATCACCGCGCGATGGGGATCACAGAGCACGATCCGCGCGCCCATGCCGATCAGCTTGTCCACGAAGAACATTCGGGACTCGAACATCTTCTCGAACACCAGCAGAAGTCCGGCGCACTGGGTGGCGGTGACGATGGCAATGGACATGACGTCGGCTGGAAACGCCGGCCAGGGACCGTCCTCGAGCTTCGGGATGTGGCCGCCCAGATCGGGGCGGACCCGGCGCTCCTGATCTTTGTCGACGATCAGGGTGGAGCCGGACACCCTGGGGCGGATGCCGAGCCGGTCGAAACCGAAAAGAATGCTGCGGAGCTCCTCAGGCCGGACCGGATCGATGATGAGGGCCCCGTTGGTGACTGCCGCCAGGCCGATGAAGCTCGCGATCTCGATGTGATCGGGACCGATTTCGAACTGGCAGCCGTGCAGCGGGTGACCTCCGTCGACGATGTACTGATTGGATCCGATGCCCTCGATGCTGGCGCCCATTGCCACCAGGCAGCGGGCCAGATCCTGCACGTGGGGCTCCGCCGCCGCGTTGCGCAGCACGGTGCGGCCCCGCGCGGCCACCGCGGCCATCAAAGCATTCTCGGTTCCGGTGACGCTCGGCTCGTCGAGAAAGATGTCCGCGCCGTCAAGGTGCTTCGCTTCGATTTCGTAGCGATCGCCGACCAGCACCCTCGCGCCGAGCGCCTCGAGCGCCAGAAAGTGGGTGTCCACCCGGCGGCGGCCAATGACGTCTCCTCCCGGTGGAGGCAGCGTCACCTTGCCGAACCGGGCCAGCAGCGGCGCCGCGAAAAGAATCGAGGCCCGAATCCTGGAGCAGAGCACCGGATCGAGCGGCTTGCTGGTGGCGGTACGGGCATCGATCGAGACGGTGTTGGCGCCAGTCCAGTTCACCGAGGCGCCAAGATCGGCGAGCAGCGCCACCATCGACTCGACATCCCGAATGCGGGGAACATTGGTGAGGACGACGGGTCCGTCGGCCAGCAGCGTCGCCGCGAGAATCGGGAGCGCGGCGTTCTTGTTGCCGGCGGGCCGGATGGTGCCGCTCAGGGAGCGGCCGCCCTGCACCTGGAATCTGGGAGGCATGGCGCAAACCTCGCCGGTTGCCGATGCGCCCGTCAAGCGGAACGGATATGTTTGACCAATGGGAGACAATATGCCTGGATGGGTGGGACCGACCTCGGCGATCGCGCTGGTTGTCATCGCGCTGGCTTTTGCGGCGATTGCCACCGCGGCGGTGATGATCTCGCGCAAGGCCTCCAGCGAAATCGGCCAGCTCTCCGACGAACTCTCGAAGCTTCGGGGGGAACTCTCTCCGGCGCTCTCCGCGATGCGCCGCGTCGCCGACATAGGCGCCGACCTCTCCACCGACATCCGGGAAGAGGTCAAGGAATACCTGGTCGTGAGTCGCGACGTCCGCAAGGATCTGGAGCTCGGCGTGCGGCAGGTCAAGGTCAAACTGAGAGATCTCGACGCCTTGTACGAGGTCGTGCACGAGGAAGTTGAGGACACCGCGCTCGACGTCGCCGCCACGCTGCGCTCGGTTCGGGCCGGCGCCGGCATGGTGGGAAAAATCCGGCGGTGGCTGGTGCGCCGTTGACGGCGGGCCGGCTCGCCACTGCGATCCTTCTGGTCGGCCTCTGGCTCCTGATCCACCCTGCCCTGGCCCACGCCTGGACCCCGGGCACCCACATCTACCTCGGCGAGACGATCCTCGCCAACCTCCACCTGCTGCCGCCACAGACCGCCACGCTCCTGCAGGCGTTTCCCTTCGATTTCCTCTACGGCAGCATCGCGCCCGACACGTCGATCGCCAAGAAATACGTGCCCGAGGGGCGTCACTCGCATTTCTGGAACGTGGGTCAGGAGACCCTGGACCGCGCGCCCAGCGATGCCCTTCGCGCTTTCGGCCTCGGCTACCTGTCGCACCTCGCCGCCGATGCGATCGCCCACAATCACTTCGTGCCGCGCCAACTGGTGCTCACCACCAGCACCCGGACGATGGGGCACACCTACTGGGAGAGCCGGATCGAGACCCACCTGAGCGGCTACTATGCCCGCAAGGCCAGGGAGATCATCCTGCTCGATCAGTCCGCCGCGGATCGCCACCTCGAGCGGATCATCTCCCCGACGCTCTTCAGCGTGAAGACCAACCGCCGGCTATTCCGCGGCATGGTCCACCTGACCCATACCAAGAGCTGGCACCGGGCCATGCAGGCGCAGCGGGCCCGGAGCCGCTGGGACCTGACTGATAACGATGTCGAGCGCCACCTGGGCGCATCGTATGATGTGACGGTGGAGATGCTGGCGGCGGCGGAGGAAGGGACTCTCGAGACGCTTACGGCGCGCGGGCTAGATCCCAACGGCCACGCGGCGCTCAAGGCGGCCAAACGGCTGCGGCGCCGCGCCCTGGATGCCGGAACTCTCGGCTCGCCGAGCCGGCTGCTCGACCTGGCGGAGGAGAGCTTCGGCATCCGGTCGCTCGACCTCGGCTACTGGGGCAAATCGCAGGTGGAGCGGCCCTGGCTCCTGCCCGCCGCCGGCGCCGAAGACGACAAGCGGCCGTTGATCGCGCTACCGGGAGAGTAAGGCGCGCACTCCTGCCAGCAACCGCTCCACTTCGGCTTCGGTGGTATAGCAGGAACATCCCGCCCGGACCATCCCCGGGCCCAGCACCCCGAATCGTTCCAGGATCGTCGGCGCGTAGAAGTCCCCGTGACTCAGGAAGAGACCGCGTTCGGCAAGGCGCTTGGATGCGGTCTCGGCGTCGATCCCCGAGATCGTGAAGGAGAGCGTGGCGGTTCGGGGTGCTTCCGGACCCGGCCCGTAGAGCCGGATACGCCGCTCCCGCGAGAGACCCTCCCACAGCATGCCGAGGAGCGCCGCCCCCCGGTCGTGCATCTCGGAAAAAGCAGAGGCCAGCCTGGACCGCCGGGTTACGCCGGTGCCCAGCCCGGCCAGAAAGTCGACCGCGGCGCCGGCTCCCACGATGCCCTCGTGATTCTGGGTACCGGTTTCCAGGCGCTCGGGGGCATCGTCGGGGGCCGGCAGCAGGCGCGGCACGTCGAGCGCCTCGATCCGCGACTTCCGCCCGAAGAGCACGCCCACGTGCGGCCCGTAGAATTTGTAGGCGGAGCACCCCAGGAAATCACAGCCGATGGCCTGCACGTCGAGCAGCACGTGAGGTGCGGCATGCACCGCGTCCACAAACGAGAGCACGCCGGCCTGGCGCGCGATGGAACAGGCGGCGCTGACGTCGGTAATCGTGCCGAGCACGTTCGACGCGGCACCGATGGCCAGCAATCTGGTCTTCGGCCCGATGAGCGCCGGCAACACCGAGAGGTCGAGGGTCCCATCCTCCAGGCGGAGCGGAATGGTCCGCAGGACAATGCCCTTTTCGCGGGCCACCGCCTGCCACGGGGCGACGTTGCCGTGATGATCGAGCTCGGTGATGATGACTTCGTCGCCCGCCGACCAGTCGCGTCCCAGCGCGCGGGCCAAGTGGAAGGTGAGCGTCGTCATGTTGAGCCCGAACGCCACTTCCTCCGGCGTCGCGTTCAGGAAATCGGCGAGCGCCTGCCGAGCTTCGGCGAGCATGCCGTCGGTTTCGACGCTGGTGGGGTAGGCCCAATGCGTGTTGGCGTTGTGATGGAGGAGGTAATCGGACATCGCGTCCACGACAGGGGTCGGGACCTGGGTTCCGCCCGGCCCGTCGAAGTAGGCGACCGGATGCCCCCGATGGGTGCGCGCCAGCGCGGGAAACCTGCGGCGAATGGTCTCGACGCCCGAGACGGCGCCCACTGCTCCAGTGATTGTCATTGGCTCTCCAGCTTTCGCATCAGCAGTGGTTGCACACCCTTGGGGTCGGCCTTGCCGTGGCTCTGCTTCATCACCTGTCCGGTCAGGAAGCCCAGCAGCTTCGTCTCACCGGTCCGATAGCGGGCGACTTCGGCCGGATGGGCCGCCAGCGCCTGGTCGATCCAACCGGCCAGCGCTTCCTCGTCGCGAATCTGCAGCAGGCCCAGATGCTCGGCCACAGCCGCCGCCGCTTTGCCCGAGGCCGCCATCTCCGCATAGATCTTCTTGGCGGCCTGGAGGCTGACGGAGCCATTCTGCACCATCGCCGCCAGTTCTGCCAGTCCCGAAGGCGATACCGCGAAGTTACCGGCCTCGTTGTATCCGGTCATGGCCTCGCCCATGATCCAGTTGGCGGCGGTCTTCGGGTTCACACCGGCCGCGGTCACCGCCTCAAAATATTCGGCGATAACCCGCTCGCCGGTGAGCACCCCGGCATCGTAGGCGGAGAGGCCGTAGGCCGCCGCGAAACGGCCGCGCCGCGCCGCCGGAAGCTCCGGCAGCTCGGCCCGCACCGAGTCGATCCAATCGACGGAGAGCACCAGCGGCGGCAGGTCGGGGTCGGGAAAATAGCGATAGTCGCGGCTCTCCTCTTTTGAGCGCATCGCGCGTACCTGGCCGCTCGCCGCGCTGAATGTCAGCGAGACCTGCTCCACTGTGCCTCCCGCCTCCACAAGCGCCTGCTGCCTGGCGCACTCGACTTCCAGTGCACGCTCCACATTGGCGAAGCTGTTGAGATTCTTGATCTCGGTCCGGGTACCCAGTGCCTGCCCGCCGGGGCGGCGGATCGAAAGGTTCGCGTCCACGCGGAGGCTGCCCTTTTCCATGCTGCATTCGCTCACACCCGCGTAGACCAGAATCTGCCGCAACGCGAGAAGGTATGCCCGTGCTTCCGCGGGGGAGCGAAGGTCCGGTGCGCCGACGATCTCCGCCAGCGGCACACCCGCGCGGTTCAAATCCACCGCGGTGTGGCCGGGGACCCGGTCGTGGAGCAGCTTCCCGGCGTCCTCTTCCAGGTGAAGTCGCACAATGGAAATCTCCACCGCTCCCCGATCGGCCGACTCGATGGCCAGCCGCCCACCGGTCGATAGCGGGCGATCGAACTGGGTGATCTGATAGCCTTTGGGAAGATCGGGATAGAAATAGTTTTTCCGGGCGAAGACGCTTACTTCGTGCACGGTGCACTCGAGCGCCAGGGCGGCACGAGCTGCCAGCCGGACTGCCTCGGCGTTGGGCACCGGGAGCGACCCGGGCAATCCAAGGCACACCGGGCAAACATTGGTATTGGGAGCATCACCGAAGGAGGTGGAACATCCGCAGAACATTTTCGAGCGAGTGCCAAGCTGCACGTGCACCTCGAGCCCGATGACGGACTCCCAGGTCACGGGGCAACTTCCTTGGTCCCGTCGAGGTGCCGCTCCAGCGTGGCGGCGGCGGCGAGCATGGCCGCTTCCTCGAAGTGGGGGGCCATCAGCTGCCCGCCGAGCGGCAGGCCTTCGAACCGCCCGATGGGAATGCTGACCGCCGGGATCCCGGCAAGATTGGCCGAGCAGACGAAAATGTCTGCGAGGTACATGGCGACGGGATCCGCGATCTTTTCCCCCGCCTTGAAAGCTGGGGTCGGGGTGGTGGGGGTGAACAGGAAGTCCACGCCAGTCGCGAAGACGTCAGTGAAATCCGCGGCGATGCGGGCCCGGACCGCCTGCGCTCTGGCATAGTAGGCGTCCTGATAGCCGGCACTCAGCACGTAGGTGCCGATCAGAATCCGCCTCCGCACTTCGGGGCCGAATCCGTTTCCCCGAGTCGCGCGGTACATCGCGCGCACGTCTCCATCCCCGCGGGCCCGCGCGCCGTAGCGCGCGCCGTCGAACCGGGCCAGGTTCGCGGCCGCCTCCGCGGGTGCGATGATGTAGTAGGCGGGCACCGCGAAGGGCGCGTGGGGCAGCGACACGTCAACCAGCCTGGCACCAAGCTCCTTCATGCGGCCCAGGGAGGCATCGCAAGCCGCTTGCACGCCCGGATGCAGATCGGGCGGGAAGTACTCCTTCGGAACGCCGATGGTGATCCCCTCGAGGGTCGCGGAAGCCGGTTGCGGGCGAAACGGAGCGCGGTCCACCGTAGTGGCGTCGCGCGGATCGGCGCCTGCGATTTCCGCCAGGACGAGCGCGGCATCGGCAACGGTACGGCCGAATACCGATATGCAATCCAGCGACGATCCAAACGCCACCAGTCCGTAGCGGCTCACCCGTCCATAGGTGGGCTTGACCCCGACAACCCCACAGAAGCTGGCCGGCTGGCGAACCGACCCACCGGTCTCGGAGCCGAGCGCTGCCGGGACGACCCCCGCGGCCACCAGCGCCGCGGAGCCGCCGGAGGATCCGCCCGGCACCCGTTCAGGATCGAGCGGATGGAGCACCCGGCCGAACGCCGAATGCTCGGTGGAGGAGCCCATCGCGAATTCATCGAGATTGGTCTTGCAGGCGAGCAGCGCCCCGGCGGCGCGGAGCCGATCGACGGCCGTCGCGACGAAGGGCGAGACATAACCCGCGAGCATGCGGGAGCCGCAGGTGGTCGGGAGCCCGGTCGTGACGAGGTTGTCCTTGACCGCGATCGGCATGCCGTGGAGCGCACCGCGGGCCGGCATACCGTCCACCCGGTCGGCCTCCGCGAGGAGGGCCGCCTCGGACCAGGCCAGCGCCGCATTAAGCCGGCTCGCGGCGGCGAGCCGCAGACCCACCTCGCGCGCCGCCTCGCGGACGCTCATGCGTCCTCGATCACCCCGAGCTTCGGCACCACGAAAAAGCCGTCGATGAATTCCGGCGCAAAGGCCGAGGGGGGCCGCGCCAGTGGCGCCGGGTTCACCACGTCGGGACGCAGCGGGGTGCGCTCCGGGCCATCGGGATGGAGCACCCGGGCCGCCAGGTCGCCGGCCCCGGCAAGCTGCCCGACGAAGCCCACGATGCGGTCCAGCTGGACGGTGAGCGTTTCGAGGTCGTCCGGATCGACCGCGAGCTCGGCGAGACGGGCCATGTGCAGGACGTCCTGCTCCGAGACGTTCACGCGCCTTCGCCCCAATCCCGCTCCAGCGCCGCGAAGGCCACCAGCAGCTGCTTCATCCCGACGTCCGGATCATCAAAGAGCACGCCGACCTTCAGATCCTTGCCGAGGCCCGCCAGTCCCTGGACCGTGCCGCTCCCGAACTTCCGATGACGCACCCGTTCGCCCTTGACCAGGCGGGGCGCGTCCTGGTTCTGCTGGTCTTCCTGCATGGCATAGAGCCGCACCGGCGTGGCGCGGGGCACGCTGGTCACCTCCCAGGGTGCCAACCACCCGCCCGAGGTGCGCTTAGGCGCCCACAGCGACGCGGTGCTCCGTTCTTCCAACAGCTCCGCGGGCACCGACTCCACGAAGCGCGACGCGATGCCGGGCCGGAGCTCCCCGCCCCGCCGCCGGGCCCGGGCCCAGCTGAGGTAGAGCTTGTCCTTGGCGCGGGTTAGGCCCACATAGAACAGCCGCCGCTCCTCCTCCAGGCCGGCCTGGGTTTCCATGGCGCGCGCCATGGGAAAGAGTCCGTCCTCGAGCCCCGCCAGCACCACCACCGGCCACTCCAGGCCCTTGGCGGTGTGCAGCGTCATCAAGGTGACGCCGTCGTTGCCGTTCTCCTTATCTACCGCGGAGAGCAGCGCGGCTTCGGTCAGGTACCGCTCCAGCGGCGTGCTGCCGTCGTCTTCGGTCACGACTTCGGACCATTCCGCGGCCCCCGCCACCAGCTCGCGCACATTGTCCCAGCGATCAATGCCCTCCTGCCCCTCGGCGAGCGGCACCGTCTCATAGTCCAGCGCGCCGATCAGCGCTTCCAGAATCAGGACCGGCGCGGCGCTGGCGCTCTTGACCCGGAAATCATCGATCAGCGCGGCGAAACGCTGGAGGCCTTCCCGCACGTTGGGCCTGAGTCCGGTCACCCGGTCGGCAATTCGCGCCGTTTCCAGCAACGTCTTACCCCACCCGGTCGCGGCAATCCGGAATGTCTCCAGGCTCGCTTCGCCAATTCCGCGCCGCGGAACGGCAATGGCCCGCATGAACGCTTCATCGTCGGAGGGATTGGCGACCAGCCGGAGATAGGCGAGCAGGTCCTTTACTTCGCGCCGCTCATAGAAGCTGATGGCGCCCACTACGCGGTAGGCCACTCCGGCGCGGCGAAACGATTCCTCCATGGCCCGCGACTGAGCGTTGGTTCGATAGAGCACGGCCATGTCCTCGAGGGCCCATTCGCCCGCCGAGCTCCGCTTGGCCAGCTCGCGCGCGATGTACTCCGCCTCATCGCGCTCGTCGGCGGCGGCCACCACGGTCACCGACTCACCGCCGGCGCGGCGGGTCCGCAGCGTCTTGCCCAGGCGGCCGGTGTTCCGCGCGATCGCGGCGTTGGCGGCGTCGAGAATCACCTGGCTGGACCGGTAGTTTTCCTCCAGGCGCACCACTTTGGAGCCGCCGAAGTCCTTCTGGAATTCCTGCATGTTCTTCACTTCGGCACCACGCCATCCGTAGATCGACTGATCGTCGTCCCCGACCGCAAAAACGTTTCCATGGCCGCCGAGATGGCGAACCAGCTGGTACTGGGCCTTGTTGGTGTCCTGGAATTCGTCGACCATGACGAAGGCGAAGCGATCACGCCACCACGCGAGACGATCGGGATGCTCCCGGAAGAGCGTAAGCGGGTGCAGCATCAGGTCGTCGAAGTCCATCGCGTTCTGACGCTTGAGCGCCGCGGCCAGAGGATCCATCAGCTCTGCGGCGATCTGGGTCAGCCGGTCGAACCCCGCGGTCGCGCCCAGCTCCTCGCCCGACATCATCCGGTTCTTGGCGGAGGAGATGACCGCCTGGACCGCGCGCGGCGGGAACAGCTTTGCGGCGATATTGCGCTCTTCGAGCAGGCGCCGGATCAGCGCCAGCCGGTCGTCTTCATCGAAGATGGTGAACTGGCGTGAAAAGCCCAGCCGCTCGGCCTCGCGGCGGAGCAGCCGGGCCGAGAGGCTGTGAAAGGTGCCGATCCAGAGGCCGGCGGGATCCCGGGAGAGCAGCGTCGCGATCCGGTGCTTCATTTCGGCGGCGGCCTTGTTGGTGAAGGTCACCGCGAAGATCCGTTCCGGCGGGACGCCATGCTCATCCATCAGCACCGCAATGCGCGTGGTCAGGACGCGGGTCTTCCCCGAGCCGGCGCCCGCCAGCACCAGTAGCGGGCCGGTTACATGGGCAACCGCCTCACGCTGTTCAGGGTTGAGCGTCCGGGCCCAGTCCCGCCCGGGCGGCCCGGCCGTCATCTCGGTCAAGGGAGGAGCCGGTCGGTGCCGACGTAGGGGACCAGCGCGCCGGGGATACGAACCGAGCCGTCGGCGGCCTGATTGTTTTCCAGCAGCGCGGCGATGGTGCGCGCCAAGGCGACGCCCGACGCATTCAATGTGTGGACGAACTCCGGCTTGGCGCCGGCGGACGGCCGGTAACGGATGTTGGCGCGCCGGGCCTGGAAATCGGAGAAGGTGCTGGCGCTGCTGCACTCGAGCCAGGTGCCGACGCCGACCGCCCAGACTTCGAGGTCGTAGGTCCGCGCGGCGCTGAAGCTGGTATCCCCACTGGCCAGCTCGAGCACCCGGTAGGGCAGCTCGAGCCGCTGGAGCACCGCCTCGGCATGCCCGGTGAGCAGTTGATGATCCGCCTCGCTGGACTCGGGCCGGGTCAGCCGCACCAGCTCCACCTTGTCGAACTGGTGGACTCGCAGTAACCCGCGGGTGTCCTTCCCCGCCGCCCCGGCCTCCCGCCGGAAACACGGCGTGAAGGCGACAAACGCCCGGGGCAGCTGCTCGGCATCGAGGATCTCGTCGCGATGCAGGTTGGTCACCGGCACTTCGGCGGTCGGAATGAGGAAGAGATCGTCCCGCGGCATCGCGTAGAGATCCTCCTCGAACTTGGGCAGCTGACCGGTACCCGTCAGGGTGGCGCGGTTCACAACGAATGGTGGCGCCACCTCGAGGTAGCCGTGCTCCCGGGTATGCAGGTCCAACATGAAATTCGCGAGGCTGCGCACCAATCGCGCGCCGGCTCCGACGAAGACCGGGAATCCCGAGCCGGAGAGCTTGCTGCCGCGAGCCAGGTCGAGAATGCCCAGCCGCTCTCCCAGCTCCCAGTGCGGTTTAGGGGCAAAATCGAAGCTGGGAATCGTGCCCCAGGTGCGCACCACGCGGTTGGCGGCGGCGGAGCCGGTCGGTAAATCCGGGTGGGGAAGATTGGGAATCCGGAGCAGCGCCTGGTGCAGCGGCGCTTCCAGCTCGCGGATTTCGGCGTCCAGCGCCTTGACCCGCTCGGAGGAGGCCTTGAGCGTGGCGAGCAACTCCTCGGCGGGCTCTTTGGCGCGCTTTCTTCGCGCCACCTCTTCGGTGGCGGCGTTGCGCGCGGCCTTGAGTTGTTCGGTTTCGGTGATCAGGTCCCGCCAGCGGCGGTCGAGCTGCAGTACCTCGTCCAGCGCGGCGACCAGCGATTCATCCTCGCGTCGCAGAAGGGCCGCGCGCACCCCCGCGGGATCCTGCCGCAGCAGCTTGACGTCGATCACTTCGTGGGAAGTCCGAGCTCGAGCCCGCGGTAGCCGCAGTTGATGTCGGTGACGATGCGAAAGGTCATGGACCGTTCCACATCGTCGATGGCGAGCACTTCCAGCTTGGCGTAGTAGGGCACGCCGAGGGAGCAGCTCCCATCGAGATTCGCGCGAACGAAGTACACCTTCCCGACTGCCGTCACCACCGTGTCCTTGGTGATGTAATTGAGCTGCTGGGCGATCGTGATCTGATCGAACGGCGTGGTGCTTTCCTGGAACCCGGGAATCCCCGTGCTGCTCCCGGTGTTGACCACGGCGCCCAGTGGGAGCAGCAGCGATCGGCCGGCGTGATCGACGTCATAGATAAAATCGAACGACGACACCTGATCGAGGCGAACCCGCTGGCGGGCGAGAATGGTGTAGCCGGAAGGGAGATTGAGCGCGGTGTTGGACGCGGCCCAGACCTTGACGGTGTCCTGCCGGTTAACGACGACGGCTGCCAGGAGGCTGAGCGGGCTTCCGCAGCCGGTAAGGGCCGCCGCGGCCAGGAGGACGCAGAACGCAAAAAGCAGGGTGATCGAACGCATGGTAGAACCCCAAGTTTAAGTGTGGACCCAAGTGGGGTCAACTCGAAGTGTTTTCTTGACTTCGGTCACCTCGCCTCACTAACCTTCCCGCCACCTCCTGACCCCCCAAAAATACGAGGCACGATGGGAGGCTTGCGTGAGATCATCCAGGGATTCGACGCAGGCGACATGGTGCGTGGGGCCGCCATCATCAGCGAGGATGGCCTGGTCATCCATAACGCCCTCGATGCCAAGGCCGACGGCGATGCCGTGGCCGCACTGGCCGTCACCACCATGCGCCACGCCGAGCAGTTCGGCGGCGCCGGACGCTGCGGTCCACTCCGCACCGCAGTGCTCGACTTCGGCGAAGGGCCCGCCATTCTCACCATGCTCGACTCCGCCGCCACGCTCGTGGTGCTGGCCCGCGCCGGCCGCGACCTGGGGCCGCTGCTCTATGAGATCCGCACCCGCCGCGACGCGCTGAACGGTCTGCTCTAGCGATGGATTGGGCCGTCATCATCGCGGGGGGCTCGGGGTCCCGCTTCTGGCCACTCTCCTCGCCCTCGCGGCCGAAGCAGCTCCTGCCACTCGCGGGCACTCGGACCACGGCGCAGGAGACCCTCGATCGTCTCCAGGGATTAATCCCGGTCTCGCGCACCCTCGTCGTCACCAATCCGCAGCTTGCGCCGATGATGGTCGAGCACCTCGGCCTCGATCCCGCCAACGTGCTGGTCGAGCCACGCTCCGCCTCCACCGGACCGGCGCTGGTGTGGGCCACCGCCGAGGCGCTGCGACGCGACCCTTCGGCGGCGATACTCGCGCTCCATTCAGACTGGGCGGTGGGCGATCAGGCGTCCTTCGCCCGAACCGCAGAGATCGCGCTCTTTGCTGCGCGCAATCACGACCGGCTGGTGACGGTAGGCATCGTGCCCTCCCGGCCGGAAACCGGATACGGCTACATCATTCCCGGCGACCCGCTCGACGAGGTCGCGCGAACGGTGCAGCGGTTCACCGAAAAGCCCAACGCGGCGACCGCGCTCGACCTCATGGCGCAGGGCGCGCTCTGGAACAGCGGCCTCTTTGCCTGGACCGCACGCCGGTTGCTCTCGGAGGTGGGGACCCACACGCCCGAGATCGCACCGCACCTGATCTTCCTGGCCGAAGGCAACGTCCCGGCCTTCTTCGAAGCGGTCACCTCGATCACCATCGACGTGGGCGTGCTGGAGCGCAGCCAGGCGGTGGCCGTGGTCCCCGGCAACTTTGACTGGGACGACATCGGCACGTGGGAAGCGCTCGCGCGGGTACGGCCCCGCGACGAGAACGGCAATGTCGTCGTCGGGCCGGTGACGATGTTCGAATCGCACGACTGCATTGCGTGGAGCGACGGCGAGCCGATCGTGGTGAGCGGCATGCGCGAGGCGATCGTGGTCGCCGCCAATGGTCGCGTGATGGTGCTGGCACGGTCGGCGGCGGCGGACCTCAAGCGCACGCTCAAAGCGCTCACTCCCGAAGTGCGGGACTTGGCATGACCCGGCTGGTCTGCCTCGAGCCGGATCCCGGCCCAGCCTGGCAGCCGTTTGCGGGCGCCCGCCCCATCGCCGAGCTCCGCGCCGGGGCCTGGCGGATCCGGGACCGCTGGGTCGGCGTCCTGGGACTCGACGATGTGGTGGTGATGGGAAGTCACGTCGCCGACTTTGCCGATGTGGATTCTGCCCCGGTGATCCCGAACGGGCGGGTCGCGGGCCCTGCTGTCGTGGTGCGCTCGGATTTCGCGCCGGCGGTGACGGGCCTCGAGCTGGTTCCCGGCGTGCGGCGACTCACCCACGAGGATGCAACGGTCGCCTGGATCGTCGCGACCGGCGAGACGTGGGACGGCCCTCACGAAAATGGGCCGGGCGCTCCGGTCGCCGGCATGCTGCTGCAGGGTGCGTGGGACCTGATCACCGCGCTGGAGCGACTGCTCCCGGCCGACTGCCGTGACTCACTCGCGGCGGGCCCGGACCCGGTTCCCGATGGAGTGATCGTCCTGGGAGATCCAGGAGACATCGCCTGCTTCGGCGCGGCGGTCGAGCCGGGCGTGGTCTTTGATATTCGTCACGGAGTGGTGGTGCTGGAAGAAGGCGTGGAGGTCCGCTCCGGCACCCGCCTCGAAGGGCCCTTGTTCGCCGGAACCGGCAGCCTGCTGCTGGGCGGGGCCATCCGGCACTCCGCCATCGGACCACGGTGCCGGGTGCACGGCGAGATGTCCACGACCGTGATGCTGGGCTACGCCAACAAGAGCCATGACGGCTTCGTCGGCCACAGCGTGGTCGGACAGTGGGTCAATCTCGGCGCCGGCACCATCACGTCCAACCTCAAGAACACCTACGGGGAAGTGCGCCTCGATCTGCCGGAGGGCCGCCTGCCTACCGGACGGATGAACCTCGGCACACTGTTCGGCGATCATGCCAAGACGGCGATCGGGACGCTGCTCTCGACCGGCAGCGTAATCGGCGCCGGCGCGAACGTGATGGGCGGCCCCGCCCCGAAGTGGGCCCGCCCCTTCGCGTGGGGCTCGCCAGGCAACGAATCGCTCGAGGCTGATGGCTTCGTCCGGATCGCAAAGCGGGTTATGCCCCGCCGCGAGGTCGAAGTGGATGCCGCCATCGAAGCGTCTCTCCGGGCGATCCACCGCCGGCTGGCCCGATGACCACGCTCACCATGCTGGGCTCCGGATCCCGCGGGAACGCCTGCGCCCTGGCGTCCGATGGCGCGGTGATCCTGCTGGATGCCGGCTTCAGCGCCAAGGAGATCGCGCGCCGTGCCGGCATTGCCGGGGTCGGTCTCGAAGGGCTCTGCGGCATCGCGCTCACCCACGAGCACGGGGATCACTCCTCCGGCGCCATCCGGCTGGCCCGTCTGCACGGCATTCCGGTGCTCGCGTCGGTGGGCACCTGGACCGCGATCGGCGCGCCCGCTGACGTTGAATTTCGTCCGCTCCGGACCTCCACCCGTACCGAATGCGGCCCGTTTACCCTGGCCGGCTGCTCGCTGCTTCACGATGCGATCGAGCCCCTTGCGCTCACTGTCACCACGATGGACGGGCTATGTCTCGGCGTGGCCTACGACTTTGGTCGAGCCACCCAGGCACTGCGCTATCATTTCCGCGAGCTGCACGCGATCGTGGTCGAGGCCAACTACGACGAGGTCATGCTCCGCACCAGCGAATATCCCCCCTCGGTCCAGCACCGGATCGCCGGGAGCGCCGGCCACCTGTCCAATCGAGCCACCGCCCAGTTCCTGACCGAGCTGCATCATGCCGGGCTGGCGACGGTGGTGCTGGCCCACCTGAGCCAGCGCTGCAACACACCCGCCGCCGCCCGAGCCGCGGTGGAGCCGATGCTGCGGCGCTCCGGGTTTCTGGGCGACCTCCACGTCGCCACGCAGGACCTTCCCCTCGCTCCGATCCGAATCTCATTTTCACCCAGCGCCATGCCCGATCTCTGGACGGCGTAGGCTCCGACGCCGGCCGCGGAGGTCGTCTCTGGAGATTTTCGGGATGCGGTCGCGACGAAGGGCCCGGGAGAAGGACTCTCCAGGGGGTTATACCGCCTAGCGTTCCGAAGGCGAGGCGTCGGGGTCGGGAGGGACCGGAACGTTGGCGGCGCGAGGGGTGGCCGGCCCGACTCGCTTGAGCGTGATCGGGTCGGTCAGATCTCCCTCAGACAGGGTCAGGCGATCGCCCTTGAGCTTGAGCTTGTAGGTCTCCCACTCCCCGCCCAGCGCAATCATGATCTGGCCGGGTTTGAGCCTCCAGCGCACTGTCTCTTTTCCCCAACTCGCGCTGGAATCGCTTCGAATCATTACCGTTTTCGGCCCATCCGCCTTCACTTTACCCTTCTCGAGCTGCCATAAGCCGGACAGCACCTTTCCGTCGGGCTGCTGGCCAACGAGAGGCGCCGCTCCGACGAAAATCATCAGGATCAAAGGAGAGATTCGCATGAGGAAAATCTAACACCCTATCACCTGAAGGCAGTCTCAGGACCAGATCACCTTGAACGCGTGGCCCCAGGAGTCCAGCCGGAAGCCCGG
>JBEPVJ010000007.1:0-15606 GCA_041691095.1 Gemmatimonadales bacterium | reverse complement strand
CAGCGCGGCAATTCTCGACGCGACCGCAGGGGCCGACATCGGCGCGCCCTATGCTGCGCCGCACCAGACACGGCCTTTTGCCGCTGAGGTCCTGGCAGAGCCGGGCCGGCTGCGCATTGCCTTCACCGACCAACCCTGGCTGGGCGGCACGGTGCACGCCGACTGCGCCGCGGCGCTCCGGGACAGCGCCCGCCTGCTCGAAGTTCTCGGCCACCACGTCGAAGAGGCGTCGCCGGAGTTCGACGGTCGCGCGTTTGCCCGGGCCTTTCTCACCATGATCACCGCCGAGCTGGCGGGAGACGTCGGCGAAGCGGAGCGCGAGCTGGGGCGGCGGGCGGGCCCCGGGGATTTCGAGCTCGCCACCTGGGCACTGGTGTTGCTGGGGCGCGCGTTGCCCGCGTCGCAATTCTCCCAGGCAATACGGCTGCTGCAGCGAGCCTCGCGGAGCATCGCGCCGTTCTTCGAGCGCTACGACGTGCTGCTCACCCCGACGCTGTCGCAGCCGCCGCTGCTGACCGGCGCGCTGCAGCCCACCGCAGGGGAGAAGGTCCTGCTGGGAATCATGGGGACACTGCGGGCTGGCGGCGCGCTGCGCGCGGCCGGCATTCTCGAGCGCACCGCCGACAAGGTCTTCGAATTCATTCCCTGGACCCCGGTGATTAACGCCACGGGGCAGCCGGCAATGTCGGTGCCACTCTGCCGGAGCGCCGGCGGACTTCCGATCGGCATGCATTTCGTCGGGCGCTTCGGCGACGAAGCGACGCTCTACCGGCTGGCCGGCCAGCTCGAGCGGGCCAGACCGTGGATGGACCTGCTCCCGCCGCTCGCACGCGACAGCTGATGTTGCCGGGCGGAGATAGCGAAAGGGCCGGGCATCTTTGCCCGGCCCTCTCTGCGTTCCCCTGAGGGAACGGCCTACTTGAGATGCTTGTTCACGAGCTTGGTCATCTCGAACATGTTCACGGTGGCCTTGCCGCCGAAAACGGCCTTCAGCGCGGCATCCGCGTTGATATTGCGGCGATTCTTCTTGTCCTGGAGATTCTTCTTCTTGATGTACTGCCAGAGCTTCTTGGTGACTTCGGTCCGGGGAATCGGCTTGGAGCCGACGACTTCGCTGAGCGCCGCGCTGGGCTGCATCGGCTTCATGAACGCCGCACTCGGCTTCCGCTTGGTGGCCTTCGTGGCGACCTTTTTCTTCGCGGTCTTCTTAGCAGCCTTTTTCTTCGCCATCGATACGTCTCCTGTCGAGGGTCCGAACGGTGACCTGCTGGGGCGCAACGAAGTACTCTCGGAAGAAAAGTTAAGCATCTTCTCTCTGGACACAATAGGGAAAAACTCGATTTTCCCTCGGAAAGCACCCCATGCGAGCTCTTTTGACCGGCTGGCTCCTCCTTTTTGCCCTCGGGCCGCGCTCCCTGACGGCCCAAGGGACGGCACTACTCCGCGAGCGAATCCTCCTGGCGGAAGACCGTCGTGCCCAGTCGGGAGCGGACCTGATTCTCCTGGAAAAGAGTCTCCACTACCCTGACAGCACTGTGGCGCTCCAGGCGATTCGGGCGCTGGGCCGACTCGAACGCCCCGCCGTCGCCGGCGCGCTGATACCCCTGCTGGGGCATTCCTCCTCGAGGATTCGGGCCCAGGCCGCCGAGGCGCTGGCCCAGGCCGCGCAGGGGTTTCGGAGAGATTCCTCGCCGGCGCACCGGGGAAACGACTGGCCGGCGATCGTCGCCGCGCTCACCGCGCGGGTGCCGGTCGAGCACGAGCCGCATGTGGTCGCATCCCTGGCACTTTCCCTGGGAAGACTGCCGTACTTCTCCGCTGAAGAGATCCAGTCTGCGGCCGCCAGTCTGCTGGCGCTGCTGGACGCCGCCGCTGACGACCCGGAGGCGATCCGCGGCGCCGCGCGGGGCATCGAGACGCTGGTGCGCGCTACCGGGCGGCGGGTTCCCCTCGACAGCGTCGCCGCGCGCCGGCTTGCCGCACTCACGGCGGGGCTCGACGAGCCGGCCCGCCGCCATGCGCTGGGGGCGCTGCTCCTCGGACAATTGGCCGGTCCTGCCGTGATCGTCCCCCTGCTGCACTCTCCGGACGAACAGACCCGCCGTCTCGCTGTGTCGGGAATGACCCGCCTTTCCTCCGGCGCCGAGCGGGACCGCCTCCTCGAGGGGGCGCTGGTGGACCGCTCTCCCATGGTGCGAGTCGAAGCGCTGCGGGTGGAAGTGCGGCTGAATGGAGCGGCGGCCTGTCCCGCGCTGCGGGGCGCGGCGGTCGACAGCGTGCTGGTGGTGATGCTCACGGCGCTCGACCTGCTGACGGCGTGCTCGGGGGACACCGCTTCGGTGCGCCTGCTCACGGAAGCCGTCGTGCCCATCCCGGGGAGCTCATGGCACGCGTCGGCCCATGCGAGGGTGAGCCTTGCACGGGCGGCGCCGCTGCTGGCCAGGAGAATTCTGACGGACCGTCCCCCGGAGGCTGGGTGGGAGTCGCGAATGTACGCCGCGCGCGCCGCAACGTTCCTGCGGGACACCCTCGCCCTCCTGCACTTTGCCGCCGATTCGGTTCCGAACGTGCGCGAGGCCGCGATCGCCGGGCTGGTGACGCTCGGCGGCCGCGGGTTCGACAGCGTCTACCGGGCCGCGCTGCGCTCCCGCGACTATCAGCTGCTTCTCGGCGCCGCCACGGCGCTGGGGGGAACCGCGGACCGTGCGGCCGCCGTGGTGGACCTCCTGGCGAGCCTGGAGCGGGTTACCCGAGAGCGGCGCGAGACCTCACGCGACGCCCGGATCGCGCTGCTCACACGGCTTCACGAGCTGGGGTCCCCGGCGCTTGGGCCCAGAATCCTTCCTTATCTGGGGGACTTCGATCCGGCGGTCGCTGAGTCGGCCGCGGTGATGGTGAGCGGGTGGACCGGCCAGATGCGGCAGGCAGCGCCGCTGCTGCTGCCGATCGTTCCCGTCCGCATGGCGGAAGTGATGGCGCTGCGGGGAAAGAAGTTTCATTTCACCATGACGACGGGCGCGGAGTTCGACGTGGCCCTCTACAGCGACGAGGCCCCGCTCACGGTCGCCCGCCTGGCCCGCTTGGTCCGGCACAGATACTTCGACGGGCTCACCCTGCATCGTGACGTGCCCAACTTCGTGCTGCAGGGGGGGAGTCCGGGTGCCAATGAGTACACCGGCGACGGGCCGTTCATGCGCGATGAGCTCGGTCCGCGCTCGCACGCCCGGGGTACTCTCGGTGTGTCGACTCGCGGACGCGATACCGGCGACGGCCAGTTGTTCATCAACCTGGTCGACAATCCTCGGCTCGACTTCGAGTACACTGTGTGGGGACGGGTGGTTTCCGGATGGGACGTCGTCGAGGCACTGCGTGAAGGGGCCCGTCTCCGCCGGGTCGAAATCCGGCCTCGTTGACCGCCCACCAACTGGACCGTAGGTTTCATCCCTACCGCCGCTCCCTTGGAGGCTTCTCAATGCGCGTCGCACGCTGGCCCTCGCTGGCCCTGGCCGTCATCGTCTCCGCCGTCCTGGTAGCCCCCGCCCATGCCCAGGGTGGCGTGGATATCAAACCGGCTGCCAAGATCAAGCGAGACAAGTACTTCATTCTCCCGGATGAAATCGCGGAAAAGCCCGATCTCACCAACGGGTACGACATCATCAAGGTCCTGCGCAATCAGTGGCTCCGGGTGACCCGGGGGAACGGGGGGTCCGTGGCGGGGACCGGTGGCCCGACAAGGCCCGGTGACCTTTCCAAGGGATGTCCCCAGCGCAATCCGGATCCCAATTGCTCCCCGGCGGGAAGCAGCAGCGGGGGTGGAGGGCCGGTGCCCAGCGAACACGGATCTCCGTATGCCGAAACCGGCACGAGCGTGGAGACCGCCGGAGCGGCCGGCCCGGTGCTCTACATCGACGAGGTCAAACAGGAAAACCTCGAACAGCTCCGCAATATTCGCTCGGACGAGATCGCAGAAATTCACTACCTGACCGGGAACATCGCGGTGGGCCGTTACGGTGCAGGACACGAGAATGGCGCGATCATGCTCAAGACGGCGAAATTCAACAAGCCCTGAGCGGGGTCTCGCAGTTTCCGGCGCGCCGGCCTTCGGGTCGGCGCGTTGTGTTTTGCGGGTTATGAGTTACCCTCTCCAGCCCCCCCTCCGGCGGCGGCGGTGAGTCCCGGCCGCACGGACGCCCATTTGTTGACCCCTCACCGCCGGGGGCATACGTTGCTGTCCTGCGTCGTCTCCTGGAGGTATGGCATGCGCCTGCAACGTTGGACGTCCCTGGCCCTGGCCGTTATCGTCTCCGCCGTTCTGGTGGCTCCCGGCCACGCCCAGAGCGGAGTGGATATCAAGCCCGCCGCCAAGGTCAAGCGGGACAGATACTTCATTCTCCCCGATGAAATCGCGGAGAAGCCCGATCTCAACAACGCCTATGACGTCGTCAAGGTGCTCCGCAACCAATGGCTCAGAATCACCCGGGGAAGCGGCGGCGGAGTGTCGGGCGCCTCCCCGGGCGTCAGCGGGTACACCTCGCCGAAGCATTGCGACCAGGGCCAATCCACGGATCCGGCCTGTCTTGGCAAGTCACCCGGCGATGGCGGAGTGGTACCGACGGAGCGGGGCACCCCGTACGCCGACAACACCAGCACGGTGACGACGCCGGGCGCGGCCGGACCGGTGTTGTACGTCGACGAAGTGAAGCAGGAGAACCTCAGCGATCTCAAGAACATCAGGTCA
Source organism: Gemmatimonadales bacterium (assembly GCA_041691095.1). Classification (GTDB taxonomy): domain Bacteria; phylum Gemmatimonadota; class Gemmatimonadetes; order Gemmatimonadales; family GWC2-71-9; genus JABFSM01. The sequence continues at coordinate 10,868 of JBEPVJ010000007.1, read as the reverse complement.
TCCGACGTCGCGGAGATTCACTACCTCACCGCCAACCAGGCGGTGGGCCGCTATGGGGCAGGGCATGAAAACGGCGCGATCATGGTCAAAACGGTGATGTTCAACGTCAAGCCATGATGGCAGCCTGGTACCGGCTTACCCTGCGCGCCGGTCTTCTGGCCGGCGCGCTCGCGTTGGGCGGGTTAGAGACGGGCGGCCTCGCCGCCCAGCAGCCGCCACCGCGCCTCCCCGGGCACGTCGCGCCGGTGGACACCGCGGGTCTCATGGCCACCGTGCGGGCGCTGGCGGATGACTCGATGGAGGGCCGGAAGATCGGGACGTCGGGCGGAGCCCGTGCGCGGGCCTACCTGCTTCGCCGCCTTACCGCGCTGCGCCTTACCCCCCTCGGCACCACGTACCTGGAGCCCTTCTCGACGCGGGACTCGGCTGGTGGAGTGAACCTGCTGGCGGTGATTCGGGGCACCCGGTCTCCCGAGCGGTACATCGTGCTCTCGGCCCACTACGACCACGTGGGCATCCGCGGCGGCCAGATCTACAACGGCGCCGACGACAATGCCTCGGGCACTGCCGCCGTCCTGGCGATCGCGGAATCGTTGCGGCAGCGGCCCCTCGCCCACTCGGTGATCATCGCGCTGCTGGATGGAGAGGAGAGCGGCCTGCTGGGGGCCAGGGCCTTCATGGCGGCAAAGCCGGTGCCAGCCAGTGCCATTGCCCTCGATGTGAATCTGGACATGGTGAGTCATAGCGAGAAAGGCGAGCTGTGGGTCGCCGGCACCGCCTACACGCCGGAGCTCCGGCCGGTCCTCGACTCGCTCGCCATCTTGGCCCCGGTCCACCTCCGGTTCGGTCACGACCGGGCCGGGGTGGCCGGAGAGCAGGACTGGACGAACGATTCGGATCACGGGCCCTTCCACGACGCCGGCATCCCGTTCATTTACTTCGGCGTCGAGGATCACAAGGACTACCACCAGCCCACCGACGATCCCGGCACGCTCACGCCGGTTTTCTTCGGAGGCGCAGTCGGCACGATGCTGGACGCGATGCGGCGGCTCGACCTGGCCCGCCCCTAGCGTCTACTTCTTGAGCATCACGAACGTCGCGCTGATCGCCACGGCCCCCCCCTGCGAGCACTCGGTCCCACCCTTCAGCGTCCCGTTCTCAAGAGTCGCCTGGCTCTTGCACTCCATCCCCATGATGTCCTGGGCCCAGGATATCTGGGCGCCATCGACTTTGAAATCCCGCACGTCGGCGGCGTCGATTGGCTGATCGGACTGGACTTGCAGGGTGACCTTCCAGGCACCCTCTTCTTTCCCGATAACCAGTCGCAGGCTTCCCGGGGGCGCCTGGTCCGATTGGTAGGGGCCTTCCCAGGTGCCGATCAGCTTGGGGCTGATATCATCGGCCTTGGGAGTGGGGACCTGGGCGTGAAGCGGCGCGGCGACGAGCAGCGCGAAGCCGAGTGCCATGGATGCGGTACGAATCATGGGGCGACCCTTTTGATTGGTTGTTGCCGGAAGGCGAATAGCCTGCCGGTCTTCTCGCCTCTCACCTCTTACAGCCGTCTCAACCGCACCCGCTCGACCCGATGGTCGGCGTTTTTCTCCAGAATCAGGTGGGCCCGCTCCCTGGTCGGGAGGATGTTCTCCCGGAGATTGGCCCCGTTGATCTCCTCCCATACGTGCCCGGCGAACGATACCGCCTCTTCGTCGGACAGGTGCGCATACTTGCGAAAGTACGACTTCGGATCCCGGAACGCCGTTTCTCGGAGCCGCCGGAACCGGTCGAGGAACCACTGTTTCACGTGCGCCTCGGCGGCGTCGACGTAGATCGAGAAGTCGAAATAGTCCGAGACGAAGAGCCGAGCGCCGTCCTCCTGCTGGCGAGGCCCGCCTTCCAGGACGTTGAGCCCCTCGAGGATGAGGATGTCGGGCTGGCGGATGACCTCGGTCTCGTCGGGAACAATATCATACGACAAATGAGAATAGACCGGGACACTGACTTCGGGCGCGCCGGCCTTGAGGCTGGCCACAAAGCGCAGCAGCCGGCGAAGATCGTAGCTCTCGGGAAATCCCTTACGGGCCATCAACCCGCGCCCTTCAAGGACCTTGTTGGGATACAGAAAGCCGTCGGTCGTCACCAGGTCGACTCGGGGGTGGTCGGGCCATCGTGCCAGGAGGGCGCGCAGCACCCGCGCCGTGGTGCTCTTGCCGACGGCCACGCTGCCGGCGATTCCCAGGATGTACGGGTTACGGTAGACCGTCTTGCCGAGGAACCGGTCGGTGACGCGCTCGAGCTCCTTGGTGGCGGTGACGTGCAGGTTCAGCAGCCGCGAGAGCGCGAGGTACACTTCTTCGACTTCGTGCAGGGAGAGCTGCTCGTTCAGGCCCTGGAGCTCCGCCAGGTCCGCCATCGAAAGGGTCAGGGGTGTGGCGGCGCGCAGCCGGGCCCATTCGTCCCGATTGAAATTGGTGTATGCGGACACAGTCATGGGATGGAAGCTAATGGCGGTAGTATGTTCCGCTGATCGCGCCCGGGATAATCGAAGCTGGGGAGGAATCGACGGCATGAGAGGGGTCCTGCTGGTCGTGGTGGCGGTGGGATGCGCGCCCCATGCCACGGAGCCGATCCGCGCTTCGGTGCGGGACAGCGCCGGCATCACGATCGTCGAGAATACCGGCGCCGCTGCGGCGGATAGCGTCGCCTTTCGTGTCGACTCTCTGTCTTCGCTGGAGCTGGGCGGCGGCGCCGATCCCAGAATGGAGTTCGGATCGGTGCGCGGGGTCCTCTTGCTGCACCACCGGATCGTGATCGCCGACGGAGCCAGTAACGAGATCCGCATCTTCGACACGTCGGGAGCCTGGATCCGAACGGTCGGCAGGAAGGGCGGAGGCCCTGGAGAATTCGAGGGGCTGGGCGGACTCTTCCTGGTCGCTCCCGATACGATCGCGGCATACGACTGGAATCACCGGCGCCTCTCCCTGTTCACGTCGGCCGGTGACCTGGTGCGGGAACGGTCCCTCGTCGGGAAGGATTCCTTCGGCTTTCCGACGGTGCTGGGAATTCTCGACGGCGGTGATCTGCTGATCCAGGTGCAGCAGCTGGCCGGCGGTACGGCCGGACAGTCGGGCTACCGCCGGGACTCCCTGCGCATCCTCCGCTATGCCCGGTGGTCCGACCATGCCGACTCGATCGCCCGTTTTGCCGGGACGGAGGTCTGGCAGGATGTCGTCTCGAGCAATGGGCTCATTCGTTCCTCCATGAGCACTCAGCTGCCCTTCGGGCGGATGCTGACTCTCGAGGTTCAGGGCGACCGATTCTATGCGGGCACCGGAGAGTCGTATCAAATTGCGAGCTACGACCGGAACGGCGCACTGAAACGACTGGTGCGCCGCACTCTCCCCGCGATTGCCGTGACCGATGCCGACATCGCCGCCACCAAAAAGAATCAGCTCGATGGTTTTCGACCTGGGAGCGAAACGGCCAAGGAGAGGGTCCGCGGCGTGCTCGAGCGGATGATCTTCCCCAAGACCAAACCCGCGTACGACGGCTTCGTCGTGGGAGACGACGGCTCGCTCTGGGTCAAGCGGTATGACGCTCCGGCGCGAAACCTTCCGGCGCATTTCGATGTCTTCGACCCCTCCGGTCAGTGGCGCGGCCTCGTTACTTTTCCCTCGCGATTCGCCCTGAGCCGCGCCGGCCCCACCTACGCGCTCGGGGTCTGGATCGACCCGGACGACCTGGAACGCATCCGACTTTACCACCTGACCCGCGATTCGAAATGAGCGAGGCCTCCGCAGAAACAGCCGCACCAGAGCCGCCGCCCCCCACCATCTGGGCTGCGGTGAAGGAGGCGGTACGCGGGGCGCATCGCCACGACTATACCGTCGGTCCCATCGGCCGGGCGCTGCTTTTACTGGCGGTTCCCATGGTGCTGGAGGTGGCGCTGGAGTCGATCTTCGCGGTGGTGAACGTGTTCTGGGTCGGCCGGCTTGGCGCCAACGCGGTGGCCACGGTGGGCCTCACCGAGGCGATGTTCACGGTGATCTATGCCCTGGGCATGGGGCTCGGCATCGGTGCCACGGCGATGGTGGCCCGCCGGATCGGGGAGAAGAATCCTGAGGGCGCGGCGAGGGCCGCCGTCCAGGCCATCGCCATGGGCATCCTGGTGGCGCTGCCCATCGCCCTCCTCGGCGTGATCTTCGCGCCCCGGATGCTGGGGCTGATGGGCGCCTCGCCCGAGGTGATCGCGGGAGGCTCGAATTTCGCGCGGATCCTGTTCGGCGGGAACGTCATCATCCTGCTGCTGTTCCTCATCAACGCGATCTTCCGCGGCGCCGGTGACGCGACCATCGCCATGCGGTCGCTCTGGATCGCGAACATTTGCAACCTGATCCTCGACCCGCTGCTGATCTTCGGCATCGGGCCATTTCACAAATTCGGGGTGACCGGCGCCGCCATCGCGACGACGGTGGGCCGCGGCATGGGCGTGATCTATCAGTTTTACCGCCTCTCCGGCCGCGACAACCGGTTCGTCATCCGCAAGGCGTACCTCCGGCTCGAATTCGAGGTACTGAGCCGTCTGCTCAAGCTCTCAGGCACCGGGATCTTCCAGATCCTCATCGGCAGCACCAGCTGGATCGGGCTGGTCCGGGTGGTCTCGTCGTTCGGGAGCGAGGCGCTCGCGGGTTACACCATCGCGATCCGGATCGTGATGTTCGCATTGTTGCCATCCTGGGGCATGGCCAACGCCGCGGCTACGATGGTGGGCCAATCGCTCGGCGCCAAGAAGCCCGACCGCGCCGAACAATCGGTGTGGCTGGCGGGCCGCTACAACCTGGTCTTCCTCGGATTCGTCGGGCTCCTGTTCGTCGTGTTCGCGCCGACACTGGTGTCGGCGTTCACCCGCGATCCTCTGGTGCACGGTTTCGCGGTCGATGGCCTGCGCATCATCAGCGCAGGATTCCCCTTCTACGCGTACGGCATGGTGCTGACCAGCTCGTTCAACGGGGCCGGTGATACCTGGACTCCCACCCTGCTCAATCTCTTCTGTTTCTGGCTCTGGGAAATTCCGCTGGCATGGGTTCTGGCCAAGCACTTCGGGATGGGGCCTGACGGTGTGTCCATCGCCATCGCGATGGCGTTCTCCACCCTCGCGATCGCGAGCACGGTGCTGTTCAAGCGCGGTAAGTGGAAGGTCCGAAAAGTCTAGGGCGGTCGCCCCGGCCGTAGCCGGGTGCCACGAACGGCCATGCCGTCGCGCGCGGCTAGTGCCCGAGGGCCCGGGCCGCCCACGTGGCTCGCTGCACGATCGTGACAGCCACCAGCACAGCCATCATCCCGAAGAGCGGGACGAGCCGGCCCGGGAAAAGCATGAACAATGCGTAGAACACGATCGTCTCCGTTCCCGCTATCAGCCCGGACGGCATCGTCACGGTGGTGCGCTCCCCCGTCGTAGCGGCTCCGAGGTTCCGCCCCTCCAGCACCGCCGCGAGATACATCCACGAAGCCGCGTTCACCAGGAAACCCCCCAGCAACACCACGCCCGCTCGATAGGCTCCCACCGAGCCGTCGCCCCACACCAGCCCGATCGGGATGGCCGCGTACGCCACATAGTCGAGCACAATGTCGAGATACCCCCCGAAATCGCTCTGCCGTTTCTCCCTTCTGGACACGACCCCATCCAGTCCATCGAATAACCGGTTGAGGACCCAGCACGCGAGCCCCGCACCGTAGTGGCGTTGCCCGCAGAACACCGCCGCGGCCACACCTGGCACCACCCCGGCCGCCGAAATCCAGTGTGGGTGCACGCGGCCATTCAGCCACCGGGCTGCCGGCTCGAACGCCGCGTCCTTCGCGGGCCGCAGCCACCCGTCAAGCATGGGACAGATCGGAGCAGAGCGCGACCTGGCCTGCCAGGAGTGACAGCCGCACCACCTGACCCGGCGACGGCACCGAGTCCGGTGGGGGCGCGTACGAAAGCATCAGCCCGCCCACCTCCACGGTGGCAATCACCCGCGCCCGTCCATATCGCAGGGCCACCACCCGTGCCTCGACCCCATCGGCGCCCGTCCGTAGCGCGTCGACGCCGAATACCCCGATGGCCTCGCCGTCGGCCCGGGTTGTCTGAAGACAGCCGAGCGCCGACTCGAAGCGGCCGGCAGCCACCCGTCCCTTTACCTCGTTCGGAATCCCCAGGAAACGCGCCACCGCCAGCGACGCCGGGCGACGGAACAAGACCTCCGGACTCTCGATCTGCGCCAGCGTTCCCTCCAGCATCACCCCGATCCGGTGACCCAGCGCCGCTGCCTCCTCCAGATCGTGGGTGACCATCAACACTGCAGCCGAATGGCGGGCTTGCAGCTCGATCACGGTGCCGCGGACCTCCTCCCGCAACGAGGGATCCAGCGATGCGAGCGGCTCGTCCAGCAGCAGGACCGCCGGGCGCGCGGCCATCGCGCGAGCTAGCGTCATCCGGTGCCGCTGCCCGCCGCTCAGCGTATGGGGCATCCGCCGTTCCAGGCCATCAAGCCGCACCGCACGCAGCAAGTCGTCGACGGTGGACCGAATGTCCGCCGTACCGAGCCGGCGAATACGGAGCGGGAACGCCACGTTCTCGAATACCGACAAGTGCGGAAAGGGAAGCGCCGCCTGGTGCAGGTACACCGCGTCGCGGCGCTCCGGCGGCTCGCAGGACACATCACGCCCGGCAACCCGTACGCGCCCCTCTGCCACCGGCAGCAGGCCGGCCACTGCACGCAATAGCGTGGTCTTGCCGGCGCCCGAGGCGCCGAGCACCACGACTCGCTCGCCGGGCGCCACGTTGAAGGAAATCATTCGCAGCACCGGGGTCGGGCCAAAGCCCACCGTGAGCCCCTCCACCTCCAGGGCCGCCGTCACACCGGGAACGCCTCGGACCGCCCGACCGCGAGTTTGACCAGTCCAATCGTCAGCACCGGAGGGACGGTCAAGAGCAATGCCCCGGTCGCCGCGTAGCGATCCTGTCCCGCGTGCAGGTAGGCAAACACTTCCAGCGGCAAGGTGCGGACCCGGCCGCCGCCAATCAGCAGCGTGAGAGCCAGCTGAGCCCAGGACACCAGAAAACCGAGCAGGAATCCTTCGGCGAGCGGTCGGCGCAACAGCGGCAGGACAACCCGGCGGAGCAGCTCGAGTCGAGTGGCGCCCAGCGTGCGCGCCGCCTCCTCCACCCGGAAGTCGTAACCCGAGAAGACGCTCATGAAATAAAGGGTGACGTAACCCGCGGCCGGAACCAGGTGCCCCAGCAGCACTCCGGCAAACGACCCGCCCAGGCCGAGCCACAGCACCGACACCTCCAGCCCGACCCCTAACCCGATTGGCGGCACCGCCACCGGAAGAAACGCGGCCGCCGCACCCGCATGCCGCCGCCAGCCGGTCTGTCGGGCCAGCGCCCGCCCCAGGGTCACGCCCGCCATCACCGCCAGCCCCCCGGTGGCCACGGCCAGTTCGAGGCTGCGAAGAAACGCCGAACCCAGCCTGCCGCCCTCCACCACATCCAGCCAGCTCTCCGCCGTCAGCGTCGGCGGCAGCAGCGCCGGCGCAAACCAGTCGCGGCTCACAGACACCATCAGCAGGAGGCCCAGCGGTGCAATAGCGGAAACCGCCAGCAGCGGCAACAGTACCCAGCGGAGCAACCCCGTTCCCCTCACCCGGTGAGCCGTTCCCAGCGGCCCCGCGCCCACTCGTGGCCCGCCACCGCCGCCAGACTCACCACCACACCGACCAGCACCAGGATGAACGCGTCCGCGTGACTCGTCAGCTCGGCGTCGGTGTAGCGTTCGTAGGTCAGAAGCGGAAGCGCGCGTGGATCGCTCGGCGCGAGCAGGGCGGTAGCCTCGTAGGTGCCTGCGGCAAAGATGAACACCGCCACGATAGCCGGCAGCATACCCCGCCAGAGCATGGGCCAGGTGATTCGCCGAAATACTGTCCACCGTCCGGCCCCGAGGGTGTGGCCCGCCTCCTCCAGCACGTTCCCGCGGGTGGCCAGCACCGACCCACCGACCAGGGCCAGAAAAGGAAACTCCTTCCACGCCAGCGCGGCAATCAGCCCCACACCGGCGTGGTCATAAATGAGCGGCGGCATGTCCCCCGGCCCGCCCACTAGCCCGATCGCCATGCCGAGGCGCGCCAGGTAACCGCTCTGCCCGAGCAACAGCACCGCGCCCGCCCCCGCCACCAGATGCGGAATCGGCAGCGGAAGAATCGCCAGCGCGCGTCCCACCCGGTCGCCTCGCCCGGAACCCCGAAACGCCACCGCCACGACCACTGCCGTCACGGTCGCGAGCGCGGTGGACAGCGTCGCAACCCGGAGCGACCATCCTAACCCGCTCCATACCGCCGGTTCGCTGAGCACCCGCACCATCCGGTTCGCCGACCATCCGGTGGCACCTGGCCCGATCACATCGAATCCCGCCAGCACTGCATAACCCACCCCGACCAGCACCGGTGCCGCCAGCAGCAGTGCACCGAGCCACCCTCGCCTCGACTCGGTCACGGCGCCTGCCGAACCCGAGTGCGCCAATCCGCGGCCAGTCGCGCGTGGTACACCGGCGACACTTCGGGACGGGCATACTTCCGAAGCGAATCGGCCGGCAGCGCGCGCGGATCGGCCGCCAGCGCGCTGAATCGGTCGGCCCACTCGGAGGGAAGCTTGGTCCGGTCCAGCACGGTGCCGTCGGCCCACACGTCAGGTCGCTGCTTTTCGTACTGCGCCTCGGGCGACAGCAGGAAATTCGCCACCACCATGGCGCCGTCCCGGTGCGCGGCGTTGAACGGGATGCCCAGAAAATGCGCGTTGGCGATGGTGCCGTCCCGCAACAGCAGCGGCCGGGCCGAGGCGGGGAGGATGCCCTGGCGGATCTTGGTCACCACGTCGTTCTCGTTATTGGACATCGAAAAATCCACGTCGCCGTTCGCGAAGAGTCGGTGCAGGGCCGCCACGTCGGGAGGATAGGCGGCTCCGCCTCGCCAGAAGGCGCGCCGGTGCGAGGCGACCCACCGCAGCACCGCCTGGCGGCCGGCCGCGTATCGGGCCTCGTCGAAGCCGCCCTGGAACCGGCCGACCCCGCCGCCCTGGGCATACATGAGCGTCTTGAGAAACGTGACGCCGGTAAATCCCTGATCATGGGTAAATCGCCCCGGGTGCGCATCGATCCAGGCTCCCAGCTCGGCGACGCTGCGGGGCGGGTGCGGGGTCCGAGCCGAGTCGTAGATCAGCGCGAATTGCACCGTGCCCCACGGCGACTCATAACCCGCGGGGTCTTGCTCGAAGTCCCGCCGCACAATCGGTGAGGTGCTGTCCACATAGACCGCGTTGGGCAACCGCCCCGCCCACGGACCCGAGAGCAGTCCCGCCTGGCGCAGGCTCGCGAAGGTCTCGCCGTTGATCCACAGCAAGTCGGCGGACCCGCCGGCACCGGCCTGCCGCTCCACCATCAGCTGATTGACCATCTCCGCGCCCTGGCCCTCGACCGCCGACAAGGTCACCCCGAAGCGTTCCCGGAGCCGCGGAGCGACCCAACGGTCCACGTAGGCGTTGACCGATGGGTCGCCTCGCCACATCCGCCACACCACCGAGGTGCCCCGCGCCCGTGCCACCACACTGTCCCACGGGACGGCCCCGGAATCTTCGGCTCGGGGCGGGGGCGGCGCGCGGCAGGCGACTAATGCCAGCACGGCTACCGCGGCCAATTGCCTAAAACACATACCGGGCCGAAAACTGAATCTGCCGAGGCGCACCAGCCTGAGTATAGATGATCGGATCGCCCGGGCGCCCCACCTGGGTGCGCGGACCGCCGCCTGGAATGCCGTTGGCAAATCCCGATTCGACCACCGCATTCAACAAGTTGAACCCCTCGGCCCGGATTTCGAAATGGCCGGCGGCTACCGGCACGTTATACGCAGCGCCCAGCGCGAACGTCACATTGCTGGGGAGTCGTTCTCCGTTGCGCGGCACCCCAGGAAAGCGGTCCTGGTTGCCGACGAATCCGACCCCGAAATTGTCGCCCGAGCCGTCGAGATCCCGGAAAAAGGCCACCCGGTTGATCGGCGTGCCGGTTTGGAAATCGGCAATAACGGAGAGCTGCAGGCGGGGATGCACGTCCATCAGCGCGCGCGCGGTCACCTTGTGCCGTCGATCGTTCACCGCATCGGCATATTCGCCAGCAAAGTCGTTGCCTTGGGTGGCGGTGAAGTTGATGTCCTCCGTATCAGTGCGGGCCCGGGACCAGACCCAGCTCGCGTCGGCCGACACCCCGTTCGTGAATCGGTGCCGCACCGCAGTATACAGTCCCCAGTAGCGGGACCGTCCCGCCGACTCCGTGGTGGTCAGTCGGCGGAACCCGCCGGCCACCGGCGCGGTCGGACGGAACGGGTCTCCAAAACTGGTGGACCGGTTCACGGTGTCCGCGGATGTCAACGGCCGGTTGATCGCGTTGAGGTCGCGGGAACGGGGCAGGTGATGGGTGTCCACCCACACTCCGTCGATCGCAATGGCCCAGTCATCGCCGAACTGCCGTTGGTAACCGAGGCTCGCCTGATAACTGAACGGTTGCTCCAGGCCCAGGGCGAACAGCTGGCGGATTTCCCGGGGTGGCAGCGAGCCGATCTGGGTCCGGAGATCACCAGCCGATGGCCCTTGCCGAAACGCCGGTGGTGGAAACCCGGTCCCCTCTTGAAAGGTCACCACGGCGTTGCCGGTGGGTCCGAACTGGACCGCGTCGGAATACACGGCATAGGGAAGGGTGCCGGTGTAGACCCCCCCGCCGCCCCGAAGAACTCTCCGGGGCGAGGCCAGCCAGTTGAAGGAAACCCGCGGCTGAAAGTTGTTCAAA
>JBEPVJ010000006.1:0-15969 GCA_041691095.1 Gemmatimonadales bacterium | reverse complement strand
GTACAAGACTGGTGAGAGCTACGGCGGCATCCTCGAGAGCGGCACCAAGAACCTCGGCTTCATCGACCAGTACATCACCACAATGAAGAGCGACGGCACACTGGACCAGCTCAACAAGGAGTACCTGGTGCCGGTCTTCAAGGGCGACCGGGTCCCCCAGTGGAAGATCTCGGCCGGGCTGGTCCTCTACGACCTCCTTGCCGCGGGGGGTAATGTGCGCCGCCATCGGACGCTCGGCAAGCGAGAGCTTCTACTTGCCGAGCCGCTGATCCGCGAACCCGGCCTGACCGGCGGGGCGCTGTATTTCGACGCCCAGTGCGATGATGCCCGGCTGGTGGTCGCCACGGTCCGGGCGGCGACCGCCCATGGCGCACGGGTCGCCAATTACATGCGGGTCACCGGCCTCATTCCGACCATCGCCGGCATCCACGGCGCATACCTGCAGGACGAGTTGACCGGAGAGACCGGCGAGGTGCGGGCCCGTATGGTGGTTAATGCCGCCGGCCCCTGGGCCGACTCCATTCGTCGAATGGAGGATCCTCGGGCAGCTCCGCTGCTCCGTCCGACCAAGGGGGTCCACCTGGTGGTGCCAAGGGTCCGGATCGGAAACCGGAACGCAGTGATTTTCACCAGCCCAGTCGACGGGCGGGTGATGTTCGTGCTGCCGTGGGGCGACTGGAGCTATATCGGGACCACCGATACCGATTCGGCTTCCGGACCCGACGATGTCACGGTCGACGAGAGCGACCTGGTGTACCTGCTCCGGTCCGCCAACGCCCTGTTCCCATCCGCCCGCCTCACCCACGCCGACATCATCGCCAGCTGGGCCGGACTCCGGCCCCTCCTGGCCGCCGACCCTTCGGCCCCGGCCTCCACCATTTCGAGGGAGCACCGCACGGTCAAGGGCCCGGGAGGTCTCTACACCATCGCCGGCGGCAAGCTGACCACCTGGCGCAGTATGGCGGCCGAGTTGCTGGATCAGCTGGTCAAGGCGCTGGGGCACCACCGGCACAGCCGGGGCCGGGCCTTGAGCGAGACCGAGCCGTTTCCGGGAGGAGAGACCGGTGTACTGGACGGATTTCGGGCGCCCGGCCTCGAGATGGGGTTGAGTGAGCCGACCGTGGATCACCTGCTGGCGCATTTCGGCGCGGAGACGCCCGCCATCTACAAATTGTGCCGCAAACGACCCGAGCTGACCCAACCCCTGCACCCCGAGCATCCGTCGATCGGCGCCGAGGTGGTGTTCGCTGCGGAGCGGGAGTTCGCGATGACCCCGGGAGACATTCTCGAGCGCCGGCTGCATCTCACCACCGAGACCCGCGACCACGGCGCCGCCGCGGTGCCCCGGGTGACCGCGCTGCTCTCCGCGCGTTAGGCCGGCTTGGCGCCGAAGCCCCGACGCTCCATCCCGCCCCAGCCCTTGGCCTTGCGGAAAACGGTGACCAGCCCCCGCAGCCGCCAAAGCGCGGTGAGCTGGCGGTAGCCGAAATTTTCCGCCACCGCGAGCCAGATGAGCCGGTACAGATCGGAGCGCTTGGGGTAGCGGCGGAAGCCGAGCTCTTCCAGGGCGACCGCGGTGAATGAAAGCCCGATGCCGAGTCCGATCGCGACCGACAGGAACGCGGTGGCGTAGAGGGCGCTGACCCGCCCGAGCGCGAGGGCCACGGCAAATCCGACGTAGCCCAGCACTTCGATCAGCGGGCTCAGCATCTCCAGAAAGACAAAGTAGGGATAGGCCAGCATTCCAATCCGGCCGTAGCGCGGATTGAGCAGCATTCGCCGATGCCGGATGAGGGTTTCCACCAAGCCGCGCTGCCACCGGTCCCGCTGGCGCCCCAGGATCTTGAGGCTGCCGGGACACTCGGTCCACGCCACCGGGTCGGGGACGAACCCGATGGTGTAAGGAATGTTGTTCTCGAGGCAATGGCGATGCAGCCGCACCACCAGCTCCATGTCCTCGCCGACGGTGTCGGTAGCATACCCGCCGACCTCCACCACCAGCTCCCGGCGGAAGACTCCGAACGCTCCCGAGATGATCAGCGTGGAATCGAGCTCGTGCCAGCCCATTCGCCCCGCCAGAAAGGCCCGGAGATACTCCAGCACCTGGAAGCGGGGGAGCAGGTCGCGGGGGAGGGTTACGTCGACCACCGCGCCTTCATCCACGGTGCAGCCATTGATGATCCGGATGACGCCACCCGCCGCGATGGTGCGGGCGTCCTCCACGAAAGGCCTCACGATCCGGGTCAGTGCCTCCCGCTCCAGCAGGCTGTCGGCGTCCATCGCGCAGAACAGCGGCGTGCGGCAATAGTTGAGCCCGGCATTGAGAGTATCGGCCTTGCCGCCATTCTCCTTGTCGACCACCCAGAGCATGTGGTGCACCCGGCTCCGGTACATACCGCGCACTCCCGCCGTAGGAATGTCCCCGGTCTGCAGCCGGAAGGCCGGCTCGAGGTCGAAGGCCTCGGTGAGCCGTTCCAGGGTCTTGTCCTTGGAGCCGTCGTTGCAGACCAGGATCTCCATGTCGCCGTAGCGCAGGGTGAGCAGCGAGCGAGTCGCCTCCACGCAGGTGGCTTCCTCGTTGAACGCCGGGGCGATCAGCGTGATCGGTGGCATGCCGGTGGAGCCGAGCAGGTCCTCGATGTCGAGTGAGCGGAGCCGGCGTACGTAGCGACGCAGCGAGCGGAAGGCGAACAGCCCGGTGATGAAGTAACCCGCGTTGAGCACGACGAAGTAGACCAGGACCAGCGCGTTGAAGGTATCCAGCAGCCGGATGACGAAATCGTAGATCACGCGGACTTTCCGGCCAGCAGCTGGAGCGCCAGCTGGGCGCGGGGGATCTCCAGCCGGGAGAGCGCAGTCAGCTTCTCGATCGCGCGGGCCTCGAGCAGCGCCTCGCCGGCGCGCAACACTACCCAGGCCGAATCGTCGTGGAAGGCGCCGACGATGAGCGGGAGATCTTCCAGCGCGCCTACGTGGCCCAGCGCGGCGATGGCCCGGGCCCGGACGATCGCTTCCTTGGAACCCGCATGACGCCGCACCGAGGGGAGGTGCTGGGCTCGGCCCACGTGCGCCATGAGATTGAGCGTCGCGGCCACCAGGTTGAGGTCGGTGGCCTGCTCCAGCACCTGCGCCGCCACGTCGGCGGCGGCATAGTCGTGCAGCTCGCGCAACGCATCGGCGGCGACGGCGCGGACGCTGGCGGCATAGGCCGGATCAGCCAGCGCGTTGCGCAGCGCCGGCGCCACCGCCGGACCCATGGTGGCCAGCATCGAGGAGAGAAAGCTGGGCCGCCACTGATCGAAGCGATGCATCCGGCTGAGAATGCCGGCCGCATACTCCGGGCTGCCGGTCCGCGCCAGCGACCGTGCCGCGACCATCGCCACCAGCGGCGAGGAGTCGTCGAGCGAACGGAGAATCACATCCACGTAGCGGCGGCTGCCCAGGGTACTCAGCGTCTGGACCGCGCGGGCCCGCCGCTCCGGAGTGCGCCGCCTGAGTTGGGGAAGGAGCCGGTCGAGGTAGGGCGCCGCGAGATCATCCACGATGCGGCGCTCCGACCCGGAAACCCGCTTGGCGAATCGAAGGAGATAGTTGACGAAGCGGAGCTGGTCCTTCGGGCCGACCAGCGCCCAGAGCTGTTCAGGCGGCGTGACGCCGACCACCACCTCGAGGCTGAGCGGCTCCCAAAGCCGTTCCAGGCGAGTCCAGCGGCGCGCCTTGGCGTCGTTGGAGATTCGCAGCGCCACCGCCACGAGTGCGAGCACCGCCGCCGCGCCGGCAAACACGAGATTTCCGAGGATCAACAGCGCCAGGTCGGAATCCCGCAGGTAGAACTGCCACAACCGGGACCAGCTCACCGCCGCTCGAGCAGGCGCTCGATCCGCGCCATGAGCTCGGTAGGTGAGAAGGGCTTCCGGATGCAGTCGTCGGCGCCGGCGCCCAGGGCCCGGACCACTTCGCGCTCGCTGCCGATGTCCGAGAGCACCAGAATCGGGATCTTCTGGTACCGGGCCATCACACGGAGCCGGACCAGGAGCTCGATCCCCTCGATACCGGGAGTCATCGCATCGAGAATCACCAGGCCGGGTTCCATGTTTTGGGCCGCGGCCAGCGCGGCGGTGCCGCTCGCGAAATGGCGCACCACCATTCCTTCGCGAGTCAGCCGGTGCCGGATAATCTGGGCGGTGAGCTGGTCGTGCTCGGCGAGCAGCACCTCGATCGGGCCGATAGCAGGCTTCGGAATCGGCGGTGCTTCGGGGGCCGCGGCCTGCGGAACGGCGGGCTCCGGGCGGGGAGCCGACAGCAGGCCGGTTACCTGCTCCCCCAGCGCGATCGGGTCGAGCGGCTTCCGCACGAACGCCACCGCGCCGAGGGCGAGGCACTCCGCCTCGACCCAGCCCTCCTCGGCGGCCGAGATGACGATGATCGGCAGCGTCGCGGTGAGCGGGTTCTTTCGCAGGCTGGCGAGGACCAGCCGGCCGTCGAGATCGGGCAGCCCGAGATCGAGCAGCATCAGGTCGACTCGCCGGGCGGCAAGGGCGTCGACGACGGCCATCGCGGTGGTCGCGACCAGCACCTGACGGCCGGGCTTGGCGAGAATCGCCACGAGAAGGCGGGTTAGGGTTGGATCGTCGTCCACCACCAGGATCGACTGTTGCCTGAGGTCGGGGTGTACCCGGGCGGCCAGCATTGAGTTGAGGAGGTGATCGGCGGCCTCGCCCAGCGCCGCGGGCGCCGCGCTCCGCACGGCGCGCGCCGCGTCGAGAATCGACGTGAACCCGTGTTGCGCACTGGACCGCTCCAGCATTTCCGCCAGCCGGAGAATCGTGAGGCAGGCAGCCGGCTGGGTCGGCAGCGCCGCGCGGGCAATCTCCAGCGCGTCGATGTGCGGGCCGAGGGAGCGGACGTAAGGATCGGTCCGGTCGCCGGAGGAGCCGGCTTGACTCACGGCCTGGCCGCCCGGGCGACCGGGCCGGTAATGGATCGGTACGTGGCCTTCATGGCGGCGAACAGCGGCTTGATCTCTTCGTGCCAGGTGGGAACTTCCCAAGTGGGCCAGGTCCATTGGAGCGGCGTCGCGCACCCCAGGGGGCTCGCCGCGCCGGCAGGCGCCTTCGGATCATAGCTCTGCACCACAAACCGGAACCCGTCGGTTTCCACGCCGCCGGGGCCGTTGCCGCCTTCCTCCATCCCCGAGAGCACCCGTCGCGAAGAGGGATCGAGCACCTCCAGCATGCCCCAGGCAATGCGCGCCTCGATGGTGCCGGTGGCCGGATCGGCAAACCAGTCGGCCAGCGAAGTTTCCGACTGCCGTGCGAACTTGAGCCGGTTGCGCTCATACCTCGCGGCAGGATACACCGTGGCATCGCGTCCGACCCGCGAGCGGTTGGTTTCCACCAGCATGGAATCCCAACGGAGGTCGTCGTGCGCCACGGATGCCCAGGGCCGGTTATAGACCTGCATCGTCTGGGGTGGGTCGCTCCCCGGCAACGACACCGTGCGGTAAAGATCGTAGGGCTGATCCACCAGCAGGTAGCCGCGTTCCGGCCCGCCGAGGTCCAGCACGAATTCCATGCCCGCGCTGCAGCGGGCGCCGGTGTAGGGAAGGGTCCGTGCCCCCAGATCGGGACGGTGGGTGTCGATCCCCACCAGGTAGCGGCCATGCTCCCAATCGATTGCGCCGACGTCGAGGCGAAAATAGACGTAGGCCTCGTCCGACGTAACCCGGAAATCCTTAATCGTGAGCGGAAGCGCGGCGGCCCGGGGTTCGATCGGCCAGTTGCGCCCCCGGCTTCCCCAGTCCGCCCCGGCGCCATCGATGGTGATCGCCGTTTCCTTCGGGCCGGCCCGGGTTGCGATGATACCGTAGTTTTGCTCGGCATCGAGCGGGTTGAGCCAGAGCCGGTTCCGCTCCAGCGGCTGCTCGAAGTCGATGACGATCCAGTTCTTCTTGAACCACTCGTCGATCATCTCGAAGATCACCGCGCCGGCGGCGCCGGAGGCGTGAATGTCCCGGGTCAGCCGCGCGTTGATCTCGGCCTGCTCCGTTTCCGAGTGGCCTCCGTGATTCCAACCTTGGGGCTGGACGTGTGCGTTGCCCCGGGACGACGGGACGCCATACTCCGAGATCATCACCGGCATGTCTCCGTGATGCTCGACCAGCTCATGGAGATAGCCGTAATAGCTGCTGGGCCCATCGGGCGAACGCGCCTTCGCATAACCCGGATCCAGCACCAGGAAATCCGGATAGTACGGGTAGGCGTGGTACGACGCGAACGAGCCCGCCCGGTTGGCCGGCGTGGCGCGCATCTTCACGGCGTCGAGACCGATCGCATCGTTATCGAACTCACGCGGCGTTTCGGGGAGTTTCCACTGGCGCAGCAGCTTCTCTTCCTTCCCCGTACTCTCGGTGGGGTGGGAGAGCGGATCGAGGGTCGGCCAGTTGGTGTAGGCCACCGGGCGAATCGCGTTGTAGGTGTCCACCTCGTACTTGAGCAGGTAGTCGCACTCCTGGGTGAGCCAGACCTCGGTGCCGTTGCCGCCCTCGATGTGCAGATAGCGTCCCTCGTACGCCGTGAGCGACGGGTGCGCCTCGGAAAACGCCACCACCGAGTAGGGCTCCCACTCTCGACCGATGATGTAGGCAATGACCCAGCGCGAGATATCCGCGGTATAGACCCCAGCCGAATGTCCCGGCCTCGGCTCGATGACCGCGTGCCCATGCAACAAATCGACCACCCGGCGCGCCTCGGAGTGGAAGTCGGCCCGCCAGGCTGGATCGTCGTAACGCTCTTCGAGGTCGCCGGGCGGCAGCTCGGTCCATACCCCGTGGATCACCCAGAGCGGGGCGGCGGGGTGCGCCAAGTTCCACTTCTCCACCGCGCGATAGAAATGCGGCGGATGAATCGTGTAGACCCGGATCACGTTGGACCCCATCTCCGCCGCGAGCGCGAGCCATTTCTCGTAGGTGCCGTCGTCGGGCGGAAATTCCGATGGGTGCTTGCCCGGCAGCGCCGCGCCGATGTTCACGCCCTTGAGCCAGAGCGGAGACCAGCCGCCGTGTCCGTCGGGGATCTCGAAGATCCGCTTGCCGGTCCGCGCGTCGACCCGAAGCGCCGCCGGACGCCGGACTGGAGGCAGCTTGACGTCCACGAACGAATCGGGCAGCCGCCCCAGGTACCAGCGGACCAGGGAATCCTTGGGGAACAGCAGGGCGGCGCGGCGAAATGAATCGCGCGCGCCCTTGGTGTCTCCCTGGCGATAGGCGGCCATCCCCATGCCGGTAAGCGGATCGTAGGCATTCGGGGTTTCGGCCAGTGCGCGGGCAAAGAGCCGGCGCGCCTGATCGATATCCCCCTGCCGCATGGCTACATAGGCGAGGCCGCCCAGTGCCCCGGCATCTCTCGGGCACTGCGAAACCACCTCGCGGAATGCGGAATCGGCCCGGGCCATCCGGCTGCTGCGGTAGGCGGACCAGGCCGAATCCAGCGTCACCGCCGCGCTGCGCGGAAGGGGCACACAACCTGCAAGGGCGGGCGACTGAAGCGGGTTCGGAAGTTCGGGAGGAGCGACGATCGCGGCAAACGCGCCGAGGGACCGCAACCACCTCGAAAGGCTAGCGCATGACGGCACGCCTGAAAAGAAGCGGCCCGGCGCTGATTGCGCTATGGGGCGCGCTCGCCGGCTCGGTCGCCGCGCAGAGCCGCGCCGTCGACGTCGTGGTGCACTCGGGCGATTCGGCCTGGACCGCCGGGACATTCCCCGCGGCGCGGGAGGCATATACCCGGGCCCTTGCCATCGATTCCCTCGCCTCGTCGCGCTCGGTCTATCGGCTCGCCGTCCTGCAAACCTGGGACGGGAATCTCAAGCAGGCCATCCCGCTCTTCGCACGGTACGTTCGCATGGAGCCGCGCGACGAAGAAGGCCGCATCGCGCTCGCAAAGGCGTATGCCTGGAGCGGCAACACCGGCAGTGCCGTCGCGATCTACGATTCCATTCTCACCCGGGACCACACCTACCGCGAGGCGGCACTGGGCGCGGCCCGGGCGCTCGTCTGGGCGGGCAAGTTCGACGAAGCCCTCGGGCGCTACGACAACTGGCTGACCCAGAATCCCCGGGATATCGAGGCGAGCCTGGCCCGGGCGCGCAGCCTCGCGTGGGCCGGACGCTTGAAGCAGTCCGAGCGGGCCTATGCGGCGCTCGGCACGGGCGGCGAGAATCTCGAGAGCCAGAAGGGCATCGCCCTGGTGGCCGCGTGGCGCGGCGATTTGAGGCGCAGTGAACGACTCTGGCGGGCGCTGACGCTCAAGGCGCCCAAGGACCCCGAGATCTGGGTGGGCCTGGCCCAGGTGCTGCGCTGGACCGGCCGGAACGAGGACGCCCGTGATGCACTGCGTCAGGCCCTGAAGGCCGATCCCGCCCACATCGACGCGCGCGAGCAGATGCGCTGGGTGCGCGGCGAGCTCGGGCCGATGACGGCGCCCTCCGCCATGGAGTTCTGGGACAGCGACGGTAACAAGAGCACGCTGGTCTCCCTTGCAGCGAGCTTCAGGCCCCTGGCCCGCACCAGGCTGACCGGGACCGGCACCTATCGCGACGCACGGTTCAACGCCTCCCGGGGCACCGCGGCCAGCGGGCGGGCCAGCTTTCGCGCCGATGTGGGAACCCGCCTCACCTTCACGGGTGACGTCGGCGCAACCCGCACCGAAGCCGGCCAGGGCCTCGTCACGACAACCCGCAATTTCATCGTTGGGGGCGCGCGCGGAACGCTCCTGATCTCGTCGGCGTTTTCGCTGGGCGGCGCGGTAACGAGCTATGCCTTCGACGAAACCGCCGCGGGCATCACCGCGGGAGTACTGGTCACCTCGTGGGGTGGTGAGGGCGAGCTGCAGCTGCCCGCGCGCCTGACGATAGGCGCCGGCCTGGAGGCGGCAAAGCTCAAGGGCGGCACGCGGCCCAACGGGCGGCACGGGGGGTTCGGGGTACTGCGCTGGCGGATGCGGCGCATGTCATGGGTCGCGGTCACCGGACGAGCCCAGAACTACGATCAGAACCTTCACGACGGATATTTTTCTCCGTCGCGCTACCGTTTCGGCGAATTCAGCACCCACCTGGGATGGGGTCACGACCTGGGCTGGGCGCTGGAGCTCGACGGCGGCCTGGGCTTTCAGAACGTCCGGTTCGATGTGCCGGTCGAAACGCGCAGCACGCAGCGCGCGGGAGGCACCCTCACCTACCGATTCCGGCCGGGCGCGGAGATCGCCCTTGAATACGCCTATTCGAACGTCGCGACCAGCAGCGCAGTGGCGGGCGCCGGCTCGCTCTACCACGCCAATACCCTGAGCCTCCGCACCCGCTTGATCTGGTAGCCCCGGCCGGGCACCGGCGCCTCCGCAAGCGCGGCGGTGCATTTATCTTGGGTGCATGGATCACCCCTCCGATCCCAACGTTTTCGAGACCGCCAACGCCGGGTTTGCCCAGGCGCTGTACGAGGACTATCTCCGCGATCCCGAGTCGGTAGCACCCGACTGGCGCCGGCTCTTCGAAGGCGGTCGCATTGGCGAGCGCCCCGCCTCTGCCAATGGCAGCTCGGCGGGCGCAGCGAAGAACGGCGGCGGCTCGGCTCCGCCGCCGGCCGGTGCGCTCCCCCCTCCCGCAACTGCGCTGTCACACGGCGCGGCCGCGCCGATCAAGGGTCCAGCCGCGCGGCTGGTGCAGAACATGACCGAGAGCCTCACGGTTCCCACCGCCACCACCTTCCGGGAGATTCCGGTAAGAGCGCTCGAGTCGGCACGAAGCCGGTTCAATGCGGGGCTCAAAGCGGCGGGCCGCCCCGAGAAGGCCTCGTTCACCCACTTCATCGCCTGGGCGCTGGTCCAAGGCGCCAGGCAGCATCCGGTCATGGCCCAGTCCTTCGCCATGATCGACGGCGCTCCGCATCGTGTCACGCCTGACGGCATCAATCTCGGGCTCGCGGTGGACGTGGAGCGCAAGGACGGGAGTCGCGGGCTCGTCGTACCGGTGCTGAAGCACGCCGAGCAGATGACATACGCGCAGTTCCAGGCGGCCTACGATGTAATCGTGGAGAAGGCCCGCAGCAACAAGCTGATGCCCGATGATTTTTCCGGCGGCAGCATGACGCTCACCAATCCCGGTGGCCTCGGCACCGTTGCCTCGGTACCAAGGCTCATGGCGGGTCAGGGCTCGATCATCGCGGTGGGCGCCATCGCGTATCCTCCGGAATTCGCGAGCGCCCCTCCCGAGGCCATCGCCCAGCTCGGATTGAGCAAGGTGATGACGATCACCAGCACCTACGATCACCGGGTCATCCAGGGCGCCGAATCGGGGGCGTTCCTCCGCACGGTGGAGCAGCTGCTGGCTGGGGGCGAGGGGTTCTACGAGGGAATCTTTGGCGCATTCGGAGTAGCGGACGGAAAATCTGCAGAAAGCTCGGCGACGGCGCTCCCCTCGTCCCTGCCTCCCGTCCTTCCATCCTCCTCGTCAGTCGACGACCTCGCCCACGTCGCCGCGGCGATGGCGCTGGTGAAGGCCTACCGCACCCACGGGCATCTGGCCGCTCGGCTCGACCCGCTGGGCAGCGATCCCTCCGGAGATCCGGCGCTCGATCCCACCGCCCTCGGCCTTACCCCGGAGGTGATGGCCAGAATTCCCGCCCAGGTACTGCGGGTAGCCGTTCCGGGACAGACGCTGGCCGAAGCCGTGCCCAATCTCCAGGCCACCTACTGCGGGACGCTGGCCTATGAGGTCGAGCACGTCAGCGATCACCGCCAGCGGGTGTGGCTGCGGCAGATGATCGAATCGGGCGCCCACCGGCGTCCGATGTCCAGGGAGGACCGCATCGCCCTGCTGGACCGGTTGATCGCGGTGGAGGCGCTCGAGCGCTTTCTCCACAAGGCATACCTGGGCCAGAAGCGCTTCTCGATCGAGGGCGTGGATCTGCTGGTGCCGATGCTCGACTTGCTGATCGAGCTTTCGGCTGATCGGGGCGCCCGCGAGGTCGTGGTGGGAATGGCGCACCGGGGCCGGCTCAACGTGCTGGCCCACAACGTCGGCCGTCCCTACGACACGATCTTCGCGGAATTCGAGGGCGGCAAGAAGCTCAATGGAGAATACGCGCCGGAGGAAGAAGGCACCGGGGACGTGAAGTACCATCACGGCGCCGAGGGTGCATACAAGACCCGCCAAGGCAGGGCCATCACCGTGGCGCTGGCGCACAACCCGAGCCACCTGGAGTTCGTCGGCCCGGTGGTGGATGGCCGCGCCCGGGCGCAGCAGACCCAGCGCCGCGGACGGGAAGCGGTCCACGACCCGGTGGTGGCGGTACCGGTGGTCATTCATGGAGACGCCGCCTTCGCCGGCCAGGGCGTGGTGGCGGAGACCCTGAACCTCGGCGCGCTGCGCGGCTACAAGGTCGGCGGCACCATGCATCTCATCACCAACAACCAGATCGGCTTCACCACCGACATGCAGGATGCGCGGTCCACCCGGCACGCCAGCGACCTCGCCAAGGGCTTCGACATTCCGATCATTCACGTCAACGCCGACGACGCCGAAGCGTGCCTCGCCGCGGTACGCCTGGCCAGCATGTACCGCGAGGAATTTCATCGCGATGCACTGATCGACCTGGTGGGATACCGCCGGTGGGGGCACAACGAGGGAGACGAGCCGTCCTACACCCAGCCGCTCATGTACGAGCGGATCAAGAGCCACCCCTCCGCCCGGGAGATCTACGCGACGCGGCTGTCGACCGAGGGAGTGCTCACCGCGGAGGAAGCCGAAGCCCGATATGCCGCCGCGTACCAGCGGCTGGTCGAAATCCAGCTGGGATACAAGGCCGCGGCGCCGCAGGGCTCCGCAACCTCCCCCGCCGCAGCCAAGGGTCCTTCGGGCGAGGCGGTGGAAACCGCGGTGCCGGCGGAACGGCTGCTGGCGCTCAACACGCAACTGCTGACGGTGCCGGAAGGCTTCACCGTCCATCCCAAGCTCAAGCGCCAGCTCGAGCGCCGGATCCCCGCGATGGGGCCGGAAGGCGGCATCGACTGGGGCCATGCGGAGGCGCTGGCATTTGCGTCGCTGCTGACCGAGGGCGTGCCGATCCGCCTGACCGGACAGGATACCGAGCGGGGAACCTTCAGTCATCGTCACCTGGTGCTGCACGATTCGGTGAATGGACAGACGTACACCCCGATCGCCCGGCTGCCCGGCGCGCAGGCCGCGTTCGAGGTGTACAACAGCCCGCTCTCCGAGCTCGCCACACTCGGCTTCGAGTACGGCTATGCCAACGCCGCGCCGGAGGCGCTGGTGCTCTGGGAGGCCCAGTTCGGAGACTTCATCAACGGTGGACAGGTCATCGTCGACCAGTTCATGGCGGCGGGTCTGTCGAAGTGGGGCGTCACCAACCGGTTGACTCTGCTGTTGCCGCATGGCTACGAAGGCCAGGGGCCGGAACACTCGAGCGCGCGGATCGAGCGCTTTTTGCAGCAGGCGGCGGAAGGAAACTTTCGCGTCGCCAACTGCACGACGCCGGCTCAGTTCTTCCATCTGATGCGGCGCCAGGCCCGGCGTACCCGGATCCGACCGCTCGTGGTATTCACCCCCAAGAGCCTGCTGCGCCTGCCCCAGGCAGCGTCGCATCTCGAGGATTTGACCACGGGAACGTTCAAACCGGTACTCGACGATCCCGATCAGAGTGTGCAGGCGCGGGCCGGATCGCTAACCCGCGTGGTGCTCTGCTCCGGCAAGATCTATTACGACCTGCTGGCCGAAGCGGTGAAGCGCGGTGACCAGCGGCCCGCCATCGTGCGGGTCGAGGGGCTGTACACCTTCCCCGAGGATGCGCTCAGATCCGTCCTGGCGCGGTATACCGCCGCCCGTGAGGTGATCTGGGCCCAGGAAGAGCCGCGCAATATGGGCGCGTGGTCCTACGCCGCTCCGAAGCTGGTGAACCTGCTCCAGTCGGGCCAGGGGCTGCGCTACGCCGGCCGGCCCGAGCGGGCCAGCCCCGCCGAGGGATATCCTAACGCGCATGCCGCCGAGCAGGCTCGTATCGTGGCCGAGGCCTTGGGCTGAGCCTCTTCCAGCCACGAAACCACGACTGCCCCGATGTCGCCGTGCTGAACGCTGGACTCGTCCTCGCCATGGAATTCGGCGAACGCTTCATGCAAGCCATCCAGGGCCGTCTCTCGGCCCGATTTCCCCAACTACCGCAGATGAACTGGACTCGTACGAGCTCGAGTGCCGCAAGGCCATGAATTTCGGGCACGCGCAGCTCGTCGTCTGCTGGAACCGGGCGGGTGCTGACCAGCGCAAAGCGTCGGAGATGTTCAGGCACGATCTTCACAGTCAGTAACCGTGGGCCTCCAACGACAACGTGGACCGGCACTTCGCGCAGGGATGTTACTTCGCCTGGAAAGAGGGAATCATTTGAAGCTGGTCTTCTGGCTGGTCGTCTTCGCCGACACCGCAGTGCTGCTGATCCTGTTCGTGCTCGGCCTGGCCGCCGCGCCGAGCTCACGCACCAGCGCCGGCGCGGTAGCGGCCTTCATGCTGGTGATTCCCGGATTGTTCCTAGGAGCCTCGGTCCTGCTGTTCACCAGGACTACCTCGCCCGGCTGGCGCGCCGTGGCGCTGTTGATGGCGGGTGCGCCGATGATCCTCGTGGTGGGCATGAGAGGGATAGCGGCGGCGAGGATCCGATCCAGCACCGATGCCCAGGGCAATCTGACG
Organism: Gemmatimonadales bacterium; assembly: GCA_041691095.1. Classification (GTDB taxonomy): domain Bacteria; phylum Gemmatimonadota; class Gemmatimonadetes; order Gemmatimonadales; family GWC2-71-9; genus JABFSM01. Next base: position 2,223 of record JBEPVJ010000006.1, on the reverse strand, counting down.
TTCTTTCCCGCCGGCCCGATGCGCGAGATGGCGGGGGCGATTTCCCGCAACGACACCGCGGCAATCGCCACTCTCGCACCGAAGGCCAGCGTGAACGGCCGCGGGCTCTCGGGCATGACCCTCCTGGTGTATGCCCTTCGGCAGATGCGGAATGCGCCCACCCACGGCGAAGCGGTGCGCGCCCTGCTTCACGCCGGCGCCAACCCCAATCTGGGCACCGACGAGCTGCCCCTCGAGGTGGCCATTCAAATATCTCCCGCAAACGGGATCGAGCCGGTGCGGATGTTGCTCGCCGCGGGCGCTGACCCGAATGCCCGGAATCATTTCGGGATGCCGATCTGGTTCACTGCTGCCGGCGGGCCGATGGACCCGGCCCTTCTCACGGCGGTGCTCGAGCACGGCGCCGATCTGAAGGCACGGGACGCTCAGGGAGGAAACGCCGTGTTATACGCGGCGAACGGCGCCAACTGGCAGGCGGTGCTCCTCCTGCTGCGGCGCGGGGCCGATTGGAAGGAAATCCGCACGGTCAACGGACTCACCTTCAAGGACAAGGTCGAGTCAGACCGTCGAGTCTACGGAGAGAAGGCCGGGCTGGCGGAAGTAATGGAGTTCCTGAACACGCATTGAACTGCGGGGAGACTCAGTCGGGCGGCAGCAGCGGCCTCTCGGTCACCTGTTTGACGATTTCCTTGATTCCGTCCGAGAGGTGGTCCCCGTAGTGGAGCAGGAACACTCCGCGGCTTCGTCGGGCCAACAGGAAGGCGAGGAAGGGGGTGTCGGCCTTGGCGGAATTGCACGGAGGGCAGGCCAGGACCAGGTTGTCGGGCCGGTCGTAGGCGGTCTGCCCCTTGCGAGGCCGGACATGGTCGAGGGTCACTTCGTCCGGGCCCATCATCTTGCCACAATATGCGCAGACCGGGCCATGAAGCCCCAGAAGCCAGTCGCGGTGGGCCTGATAGGATCGGCCTCCGGACCGCCTGAGGGTCGTGGATGAGGCCATGGATGGAGCACGGGGGGAACGCTTGCGGGACTTGCGGGGCACGTAAACTCGGGTAATGGGCTGACTGATATCGATCATTGCAACGCAGGAAGATAGCCGGATCGGCTCCGATCTCACAGCCCGTGCTCGCCAGGTCGTGGGATGTGTGCTTAGTTTGCAGGCCTCCCGACTGGTTCCAAGTTTCTCTTCGCCGCGCTCGAAAGGAGTCTCCCCTGACGGTCGACACTCAACGGTCGCCCGCGGGTCCAGTGCCCGATGCCGGCACCGATTTGACCTGGCGGAGCATCAATACCATTCGCGTCCTGGCCATGGATGCAGTGCAGTCGGCCGACAGCGGTCATCCCGGTACGCCGATGGCACTGGCGCCCGCGGCCTGGCTGCTCTGGACTCGTCACCTGAAGCACGATCCTTCCAACCCGGCTTGGCCCGACCGGGACCGCTTCGTGCTCTCCTGCGGCCACGCCTCGATGCTGCTCTATTCGCTGCTTCATCTGACCGGCTACGACCTGCCGCTCGAGGAAATCAAGCACTTCCGCCAGTGGGGCTCGAAAACCCCAGGCCATCCCGAGCACGGGCATACGGTCGGGGTCGAGACGACGACCGGACCGCTCGGGCAGGGTGTCGGCAATGCTGTCGGCATGGCGATCGCCGAGCGCCTGATGTCCGCCCGGTTCAATCAGCCGGACCAGCCGGTGGTGGATCATCGGGTCTGGGCCTTCTGCAGCGACGGCGACCTGATGGAGGGTGTCTCAAGTGAGGCCGCCTCGCTGGCCGGCCATCTCAAGCTGGGCAAGCTGACACTGATCTACGACGACAACCATATCACAATCGACGGCAGCACCGCGCTCTCCTTCAACGAGAATGTGGGCCAGCGCTTCGAGGCCTACGGGTGGAAGGTGCTCCACGTCGACGACGGCAATGATCTCGACGCGATCGACCAGGCCCTGACCATCGCCGGCGCCGGCTCCGACCGGCCCACGCTGATCGTTCTGCGGACGATCATCGGCTATCCGGCCCCGACCAAGCAGGGTACCTCCAAGGCCCACGGCGAGGCACTCGGCAAGGACGAGATCACCAAGACCAAGGAGATCCTGGGCTGGCCCGTCGAGCCGACCTTCTTCGTTCCGCCCGAGGTGCCCGCGGGAATGGTGAAGCCCCGCGCCGCGTGGGCCACGCGCCGCAAGGAATGGGAATCCAAGTTTGCCGCATATCGTGGCGCACAC
>JBEPVJ010000005.1:0-16275 GCA_041691095.1 Gemmatimonadales bacterium | reverse complement strand
CATCTGGAGAGACGCCGAGCACGACGGCGCCCGCCTTCTGCACCGCGGCCCAGCTGTCGCGAAATTCGCAGGCCTCCACCGTACATCCGCTGGTATCGTCCTTGGGATAGAAATACAGCACGACCCGCTTCCCCTTGAGTGATGCAAGCGTAACGGGCTCACCGGCGTCGGAGGCGAGCGAGAAGGGGGGAGCTTTCGAGCCAGGCGTGAGCATGGAGAGGAAGAGGAGAACGGTGAGCAGTGGCCGGCAGCGTGCACCGGCAGGAACCTTAAGGTAACGAGAAGGCCTTCAGAACGCCGTCCTCTCCATTTCCCCCTGTGGCTATGACCACGAACTGCCGGCCGCCATGAGTACGATAGGTCATCGGCACGGAATAGCCGTACCGGCCCAGATCTCCGCGCCACAACTCGCGACCGGTTGCGGCATCGAAAGCATAGAGCACCGCATCGCCCCCCGAGACGAAGACCAATCCACCCGCGGTCACCATCGGTCCGGGCGATCCGACCACTCCTACCGGAGGAAGACCGAGTCCCCTGAAGAGCGGATGATTTCTGATGCGGGGCCAGTCGCCCATCGTCACCTGCCATAGTTGCGCGCCGCTTGCCAGGTCGATTGCCGTGAGTGTCCCGTAGGGCGGCTTGATGATGGGGACGGTGCCCTCGACTTCGGGCTCGGCGAGGTCTCCGGGAGAAGAGCTGATGCCGAGCGTCGCGTCGGCGATCGCATACTCCGCGTCGTTGGTTTCGGAGCGGACCGGGTGTGCCAGCTTGAGCAGCGCCGGGGAATTGTTGGCCTTGACGTAGAAGATGCCGGTGAGAGGATCGAAGGCACCCCCGCCCCATCCCGATCCGCCAATCACTCCGGGAAGCGCGACGGTTCCCTCGAGCGAGGGCGGAGTAAACAAAGCGCCCAGCCGGTGCCCCGCAACCGCCGCGAGCGCCATGGCCTTGAGCTCCGGGGTGAAGTCGAGCAGGTCGGCCTCGGTGATTCCCTGCCGGCTGAACGGCTTCGGCCAGGTCGGCACTGGCTGGGTCCTGGCGGAATGTTCTCCTGGCACGTCGCTCGCGGGGACGGCGCGTTCCTCGATGGGCCAGACCGGCTTTCCCGTCACCCGGTCGAAGACATACAGGAATCCGGTCTTCCCCGGCATCGCGACCAGATCCTTCGATTTTCCATGAACCTGGACCGTGGCGAGCAGGGGAGGCGCCGGGGGATCGTAGTCCCAGAGCCCGTGGTGAACAGTCTGGAAGTGCCAGAGTCTCCGGCCGGTCCGCGCGTCCAGCGCAACGATGGATTCGGCGAAGAGATTTTTCCCGACCCGCGCCCCGCCGTAGTAATCGTTGCTGGGCGTGCTCACTGGCAAGAATACCATGCCTCGGCCAGTGTCCACCGTGAACGGTGCCCACACGTTGGTGTGGCCGATGCGCTGGGACGCGCCGGCTTCCCACGTCTCCGCGCCGAATTCGCCGGCACGGGGTATCGGGCTCCAGCGCCAGATCCGCTCACCGGTGCGCACGTCGAACGCCTGCACATCGCCGGGAGGATCACCCCGGTAGGTCAGCCTGTCGGCCACGCCGTTGCCGAGGATCACGAGGTTGTGCCACACCACGGGAGGCGATGTATTGGTATAGTGGAGGCGGTTGGTCGGATGAATCAGATCGGTCGTGAGATCGATTTCGCCCTGTTTTCCGAACGAGGCGATCGGCTTTCCGGTAGCGGCATCGAGCGCAATCAGCCGCCAGCGCGAGTTGAGAAATATCCGGCGGGTTTTGCCATCGCTCCAGGTGGCCACGCCACGGTGAACGAAGCCCATGCCGTTAGGCGGCTGTCCGGCGTCGTACGCCCGCGGATCGTAGCGCCAAAGCTCCCTCCCGGTGGTCGCCTCCAGCGCCACGACCTGATTGTAAGGAGTCGAGAGGAACAGGGTGTCCCCGAGCATGAGCGGCGTCGCTTCGAAGAGGCCGGGGTGGGTCCGGGAGGCCGAGTCGGGCCGTTCTCTGGTGCGCCATTCCCAGGAGGCACGCAGCAGGTGCACATTGTCGCGGGTTATTCCGGAGAGCGCCGAGTATTTGGTCGCTCCGGGATCGCCGCCATAGACCGGCCACTCCCCGGAAGGGGCGGCAGATGCGTCGCCGAGGTCGAAGCGATGGATCCGGCCGCCTTTCATCACAAATCGCACCCGGCGAAGGGCGGTGATATCAGAAGAAGGATCTCCTGCCACCGCGACGAGGTCGGCCTCGAATCCGGCCGCCACGACTCCCAGGCGCGCAGCCAACCCAAGGGACTGGGCATTGAGCGACGTGGCCGCTACCACCGCCGCCATCGGCGACTGTCCACCCTCTTGCACTCGGCAGATCAGGTCTTCGGCGTTCCGTCCGTGCGATCCCGCGACAGCATCGGTGCCGAATACAACTTTGAGGCCGGGAGTCGCCAGGGCGAGCTTGAACGCGGTTCGGGCGAGGGGTATGGCCCGCTCCATTGCCGCAAACCCTTCGGCATTGTAATTCCCGATGCCCTCGAACTTGGGACGATTGTCGAGATAGTTGCGAAACACCAGCGAGCATTGCGGGTCATAGTAGGTGCCCCGCTGGCTGAGGAGGATCAGGACCGCGGCCGTCGCGAAAACGCCGTGCTCCACCTGGGAGCAACCAGCCAGGGCGGCAGCGCGCATGCTTTCGGCGCTGTGCGCATGCACCACGCTGCGGAGCCCTTGAAGCGTGGCTTCTCCGCAGAGCGCTTCGAGCTGCGCATCCGACATGGTCTGCGCGCCACCTTCACGGATGCTTCGGGAGGCAAAGATCTTGATGACGTCGGCGCCGGCCGCCTTCCGGCTCCTGACCAGCACGCGAAGTGAATCCACGGTGAGCCGCTGATCGGAGATCGGCTCGAGCGATGTCAGGATGCGCGGGCCCGCCAGCCGGCCTGAGGCGATGGCATCGCGCAGATCTCCGTCCGACTCGCTGCCAAGCTCCTGCACGGTGGTGAACCCGGCGTCGAGCGTGGCCAGTGCGTTCGCGGCGATGGCGAGCGTACCCTGGGTCGCCGTCTCGCCGTCGTCTCCGGAGTGCAGGCGGCCGGCGGACGTGAAGTGCCACGCGATATGATCGTGAACATCGATCAGGCCGGGCAGCAGGGTGAGATTGCCGAGCTCATAGGTGGCGCGCGCGCCGGGCACCGCCCTGGCCACTCGGGTGATCCTGCCGCCGGACACCGTCACCAGCGGATTTGCCATGGAGCCACCCTTGCCGTCGAGCAGGCGGGCGGCATGGATGGTGACGGGAGGCTCCTGGGCACCGAGCGCGCCGCGCGCCGCGAAGCCCGAGAGGACCGCGAGGACGGTGAGTCGGGGCATGGCGACCTTGGGAGTGAGGGTGTGTCGGGCGCTGGCGCCCTGGCAATGATCATCGTGGCTGCGCGCCCCTCTCACCGCAGAGCTGACGGCAGGCCCGGGTTAGGGCAGCATCTCGCTGGGCACGGTGAGCGGCGTCCGGACCCGGGCCACTGGCGCGGCCTGGCCCCGGCGCAAACTCCGGTCGAAGAAGTTCCACGTGACCAGTCCGTCCTCGGAGCCGGGCTCGAGGAGGTAGGCGGCGAATATGCCGAGAGGCTGGTCGGTACTCACCATGAACCAGCCGGGAGTCACGGCAAGGGTCCCCGCGCCCCACTTGCCCTCGACCCTGATGGTCCGGTGCCCTTCGAAGAAGGGCTCGACGATCAGGCTGTCCACCAGGAGCTGCTCCGCGGCGCCAGACCACGGAGCGATCAGCCGGCGCACCTCCACACCCTGGGCCCGCAGCAGTGCCGCGACGTCGGAGTACTGGGGTGGCAGCAGATAGGCCGAGGGTACCGCTTCCTTGCGGCTAGCCTCGAACCGGTCGAACACCGGCATGCGGATCGTCTTGAACACGCCGGTCTGTTTCCGCCGGGAGAATGGGCCGCTTCCTTCATCGGCCTTGGCGGTGATCTCGGCAATTACATCCATCTGGGTCGGCGGGCCCAGGACGGAGCGCACCGTCACGGAGTCAGGCCGATTGCGGCTCGCCGCGAGGTTCAGCGACTTGATGGTCGTTTTCTCGGCGGCGGCCAGGCGAAGGACTTCCAGGACGAAGTTATAGGTGGCGTCAACCCGGATCTTGAAATCGGTGTGGGAGTACGCCTCGCTCAGAATCGCCATGCGGCCCCGCAATCCAATCCAGTTGGTCCCGAAGCGCGGGCGGGGATCGTAGGTCTCCCAGCCCTGAACCAGGGAGTCGGGATCGGCATTTCGGAAATTCCCGTACGAAAACACTTCCTGCTTGTAGTGGCTCCGCATGCGCAGCCGAACTTCGGGCAGAAACTTGTCCCGGATGTAGTCGTTGGCGGGAGAGGAGTTGGGGTTGAGTCCGGCGTCGTAGGTCAATACGTAGCCGTGATAGCTGCCATCCGTTGTATGCAGATCGATGAAGAGATCGGGATCCCAGGCATTCACTAATGCCGCGGCGCCACGGGTCTCGGGCGCTTCCTGCTTCAGATAGTCACGATTGAGGTCGAGACCCTGACCATTGGCCCGCAGTCCGACACTTTCCGGCCTCGTTTGTCCGGGGCGGTTCCGGGTCTCCGGACCGAAGGCATCGTTCCCGTCGGCATTGTAGATGGGGACGACAACCAGAACCACACTGTCGAGTAGCGGCTTGAGGGAACCGAGGGTGAGGTCCCGTAGCAGCATGAGGGCCGCTTCCTTGCCCTCCACCTCTCCGGCGTGGATGTTGGCCTGCAGAAAAATGACCGGCTTTCCGCTCCGCGCTGCGCGCGCTGGTCCATCGACCAGCGGCCGTGCCGCGATGATGTAGGGCAGCGTGCGCCCCTGCGGGCTGCTTCCCAGGCGGCCGACCCGGATTCCGGCGCCAAGACGCTGAAGCGAATCGATGAACGCCATCACATCCGCGTGACTGGAAGTTTCCGCATACCCGGTGCGCTCCGCGGTAGTCTGCTGGGCAGGGAGTGCCGACGGGAGGCATGCGAGGACAGCGAGGGCGAGCAGTTGTGTGCGCATCTTCAAGAATAACGCCAAAATCGGGCGGCGGCGCCCCCTGCGCTGACGTCGGCGGAGAGTTCCGAAACGAGGAGCTTTGCGCCGGAGGCTCCGAAAACCCTCATCGCCTTGCGAGAGCAGGCTGAGGCCCACGCGGAGGCTCGGCTGGGTGGGGCCTATTGCACTCGCACGGCCAGGGGAATGTTGGAGGCCTTCTGGTTGCCTCGTCCAAATTCGACCAGCCGGGGGTATTCCTTGCCGTCGATCTCGAGGAGAAATCTCAGATCGGTCACTTGCTTGTCCGTCTTGAAATCGAAACCGTCGATGTCATCATTCGTCCTGGTCGAAAAGACGATGCGATTGTCCCCGTCTCTATCGATCTTGTCCCGATCGACGACCACCGGTGGGCGGCCGCCTTTCGTTCGCACATTGCCCCGCGCCCCTGCGACGGGATGAGGCACCCGGCCCGGAAAGAGCGCCTTTCTCTCCTTCTCGACGTCGATACGCTTGAGCGACTTGAGCTTTCCGCCCTCTGCGGTCACGGAGCCGGCGAAGTGGCGCAGTGCGCCCCTGGTGGTCCACCGGAGCTTCCAGGTGTCGCCATCTTTCCAGAGGTAATACCCCAGATCGGCGCCCTCGGAAAAAAACGGACGGCCTTCGAAGGCGGCAACTGGAGCCTGCGCGCGGACGCGGGCGGGCGGCAGGACGGCCGCCATGAGCAACAGGGTCGCGACGCGCAGGGGGTGCATGGAATTCCTCGACTGCCTAAAACATGGACCACAAATATTGGTTCGTCACTTCGTGATGGAACTGAATCTCGGGGGTCTTGATCTGCGCGCCAAGCGCCTTGGGACACCGCTCGGCCGACGCAAGCTTGAGATCGGCGTAGCGCTTGTGCACCGACTCGGAGAGCAGATCGGAGGCGAACTTGCTTCCCTTGAAGAGCCGGATCGCATCATAAATGTTGTCGGGCAGGAACCGGGTACGGTCCCGCCGTTTCTCGCCGTTGTCCTTCTCGATCGGCCCCTCGAACCCGGTCTGGAACATGGTGTAGATGGCCAGATAGGGATTGGCATCCGGGGCGATCGAGCGCACCTCGACCCGGGCGGATTTTTCGTTGCCGAGTGGAATCCGGATCATCGAGCCGCGATCCACCGCTGACGCCTTGATCTGGTTGGGAGCCTCGAAGTGGGGGTCCAGCCTGCGATAGGCATTGACGCTGGGATTGAACAACAGGCAGATGTCCTGCCCACTCGTAAGGATCCGGTCGATGAACTTCCAGCCGAGCTTCGAGAGCTTGTCGGGGCCTTTCGGATCCCAGAACAGATTCTTTCCCTTGACGCTCACCGAGAGATTGGTGTGCATGCCGCTACCGTTGACTCCGGTGACCGGCTTGGGCAGAAAGCTGGCGGTCATGTCGAGACGCGCCGCCACCTGGCGGCAGATCAGCTTGTACAAAAGCACCTGGTCCGCGGCGATACTCGCCTCGGTGTAGGAGTAGTTCATTTCGAACTGCGACGGGGCCACTTCGGGGTGGTCCTTCTCGTTGGCGAAGCCCATGGCGCGCTGCACTTCGGCCGCCGTGTCGATGAATGAGCGGAGTGCATCACCGGGGAGCGAATGGTAGTAGCCGCCAGTGCTGATGAATTCGAATTTTCCGGTCTCGTGGTAATGCCGCTCGGCGTCCCTGCCCTTGAACAAAAATCCTTCGATCTCGTTCGCCGCGTTGCAGACGTACCCTTCCTTCTGGTAGAGCCGATCGAGGTAGCTCTTGAGCCGGGCGCGCATGTCTGCAGCGTAGGGGGTGCCGTCCTTCTCGAGCACGTCGGCAAAGACCAGTACCTTGCCCGGACCGAACACATCAGACGGCAGCCAATAGAACGCCGGCCAGTCGATGCCAAGCCGCAGGTCCGATTCGGCCTGCTGGGTGAACCCTCGAATGGAGGAGCCATCGAAGGTGAGATTGTCGGCGGAGCTGAGCAGGAATTTCTTATCGTAGTCGAGCATGTGCAGCCGGCCTTCGAGGTCGGCGAAGCAGACCGTGACCGCCTTGATGCGCTTTTCGTCGGCCAGGTACTTCAGGCGCTTTTCGCGGATCTTGCCGGGGGCCATCCGGGACAGGCGCTCGGCCTTGGCCTCCAGATTCATTTCCTCCAGGCGGTCGTAGGGGATTTCGAGGAAGTCTCTGAGATCGGTGCTCATCGCCGGGCTCCGCGGTGGAGGAATGAAGATGCGACAAACTACCGCGGATAGCCTAAAAAATCAATCGACTATGATTAATCTCGATAATTTTATGTTAAAATATGCGACGGCTAATATATAGAGTTAACGGGAAGCTGGAGCCGCCACGTCATGTCCGGCGCCTCTCGGGGTCCGGTCCACCACCGTCGCCTTGACCGACGACCCCGGGGCCAGCCGCTCGCCGCCGCCCACAACCACCTGGTCGCCCGGCACAATTCCCTGGCGCACTTCGACGTATCCGGGGGTCCGGACGCCAAGCACCACCTCGCGCCGCTCGGCCTTACCGTCACGGATCACCCACACGACCATCGCCCCCTGCATCGGGCTCACCGCGTCCTCGGGAATGACCGTGGCGGAGCCGCGCACCGCCGTCTCCAACCGGGCCTCGATGAACATGCCGGACTGGAGCTCTCGCTTCGGATTCGGCGCCAGCGCCTTGACGGTGATGGTTCGTCCAGGGAGCTGGACCAGCGGATCCACGAAGTCCACTTGTCCCGTGAAATCCCGGCCGGCCAGCGCGGCGACCCGGAACAACACTTTCTGGCCGACCTTGAGCTGGTCGGCGTAGCGCTCGGGCACCTGGAACGCGGCGCGCTGGGGCGAGACCGTCTGCAGAGTGATCAGGCGGGTGGAGTTGTTGACGTAGTCTCCGAGGCTGGCCAGCCGTTGTCCGGCCACGCCGGCGAAGGGAGCCCGCACGATGGTGCGATCGAGCCGGAGCTGCAGCAGATCGAGGCTGGCCTGGGTGCTGCGCATCTGCGCTTCGGCGCGCTCGACGTCCGCGGGAGCGGCGGCTTTGTCGGCGAGCAGCCCACGGGTGCGGGTCAGGGCCTGCTGGGCCAGGTCGCGGTCGGCCTGGGCACGGGCGACCTCGGCCTTGAGCTCCTGGTCGTCCACCTTGAAGAGGGGAGCTCCCTGCAGCACCTCGGAACCTTCGCGCACCATGATCTCCACCAGTCGTCCATCGACCTCGGGTCGCAGCTCGATCGACTGCAGCGGCTCGATCTGCCCGGTGGCGGTGATGGCATCCACCACGGTATCCGTGCGGGCCAGCGCGACTTCGACGGGCACCTGGCTCGGCGGGCGCGCGCCGGCGCCCCTGGCGTCGGCGCCGGGCAGATCGCTCTTGGCGCGGCCACACGCGGTGCCGAAGGCGAGCAGCGCCGCCATGGTGAGTCGTCTCACGAAGGATCCTTGTCGCTGAAGAGTCGCCGGCCGAGAATGGCCTCGAGTCCGGCGAGCGCGAGCCGGGCGGCGTAGCGCGCCTGAACCAGCTCGGCCTGGGCCTGGGTCAGCGCCGATTGCGCGTCGAGCAGGTCGAGAATGGTACTGGCACCGGCCCGGTAGCGCGCCTGCTGCACCCGGAAGGTCTCCTGCGCCACGATGAGCCCCTGGGATGAATAGTCGGCGGTGACGCGCGCGGTCTGGTACGCCTCCCAGGCCTCGGTGACATCGGCCTCCGCCACACGCTCGAGATCTTCCCGCGTGGCGCGGGCAAGGTCACGCGCGGTGCGGGCACGGGAGAGCGCCAGCTCCCGCTGGGCATTGTCCCACAGCGGTATGCTCACCGAGATCGTGACGGTGCTGCGCGAGAGACCGCTGGGATAGAAACGATCTCCGAATGCGGTCGAATTGGCGCTCAGCACCGCCTGAGGAAAATACCGGCTGCGCGCCGATCGCACGCCCGCTTCGGCGGAGCGCTGATTGGCCCGGGCCACGCGGTACTCGGGGCCCTGATCCAGCGCCAGGCTCATCGCGTCGGGGAGCGACAGAGGAAGGTCGCGGGCGCGCGCGGTGTCCAGCGGCACTGCGTCGACCCCGCCGGCGGTCCCGACCCGGCGTCCCAGCCGGAGCCGCGCAACCCGCAGGCGCGCTTCGTCCTGGAGGAGCGCCACCTTGGCGCGATTGAGCTCGAGCACCAGCTGGAGTGAGTCGGTCTGCACCGCGGCGCCGCTCACGACCCGAGCCCGGGCCACGACCAGCTGCTCTTCGGCCCGGCGCACCCGGTCGCGGCTCACATCGAGCAGCTCGCGTCCGCTCAGCACCGAATAGAAATCCGATTCGGTGTCGAGAGCCGTGAGATAACGCTGCTGCTCCTCTCCGGCCCGGGCGCTTTCGAGATCAGCGGTGGTGCGGCCCACCTCCGCGATCTTCCGAAACCCGGTGAACAGATCGAACCGCGCGTCGATGCGAGCCGTGGCGCTGGTGTTGGCCTGGGCACCGGTGCCCACATTGAACTGGGAGACTGAAAAGCTGGAGTAGTCGGTGGTGATCGCGAGGGAGGGAAGCACCATCGCAGTTCGAGCGGCGCGCCGGGCCCAGGCGGCATTGTCTACCTGCCCCAGCGCGCGAACGTAGTTGGGATCGAGCCGGGCGGAGCGGGAGAGCGCCTCAGCCAGGGTGATTCGGGGAATCGTGTCGGCCGCGATCTCCGGCGGCCCCGCCAGGGCCGCCAGGAGCAACAGCATCATTCCGCCCCTACCGCGTGCGCGGGGCTTCGGGTTTCGACCCGGCTCCTCCGGTGTGCGCGAACCCGCAGGCCTTCCATCAGCGAATACACCACCGGCACCAGGAAAAGCGTCAGCGCGGTGGAGAAGAGAACTCCGCCAACGATGGCGTACCCGAGCGGACGCCGGCTGATCGATCCGGCGCCGAGCCCGAGGGCGATGGGCACGGCACCCATGACCGTGGCGACGGACGTCATCAGAATCGGCCGGAGCCGGATCCGCCCAGCCTCGAGCAGCGCGGCGACGGTGTCCATGCCTTTCTCGCGCAGCTGGTTGGTGTACTCCACCAGCAGAATGGAGTTCTTGGTGACGAGGCCGATCAGCAGGATCATTCCGATCTGACTGTACAGGTTGATAGTCGAACCCGCGACCCAGAGGGTGAAGAGTGCGCCGGTCACGGCCAAGGGGACCGCCATCAGCACGGTGAACGGATGAACTACCGACTCGAACTGGGAGGCCAGCACCATGAAGACCACGATCAGCGCGAGCAGGAACGCGAAATAGAGCGACGAGCCGCTCTCCCGGAGCTCGCGCGATTCGCCGGCCATGTCGACGGTAGATCCCGCCGGGAGAATTTCCTTGGAGATCCGCTCCAGGGAATCGAGCGCCTCCCCAAGCGTGAATCCTGGTGCGAGGCCAGCGGACAGCTGGGCCGAGCGCACCCGCATGAAATGGCTGAGCGCGCGCGGGCCCACCCCTTCTTTCACCCGGGCGAGCTGCTCCAGCTTGATGAGCTCACCGTTCTTGCCGCGCACGGCCAAACCGCTCATGTCGGTCGGGGTGGCCCGATCTCCCGGAGCGAGCTGCACCATGACGTAGTAGAGCTTGTTGGCCCGGGAAAATGTGCTGACCCGGGCCCCCCCCAGCATCGCCTGCATTGTGCTGGCTACATCTTTCACCGGCACGCCCAGATCTTCGGCGCGGTCGCGATCGTAGGACACCGACAGCTCGGGCTTGTTCACGCGGAAATCAGAATCGACGTTGGTGAGGCCTTTCACCTGGCGGGCCCGATTGACCAGCGCCTCGATCCCGACCCTGAGCGAGTCGAAGTTGGAGTTCCTCACCACGAACTGCACCGGGGACCCGTAGCCTCCGAACGCGGGAGGATTGTTGGCGAAGGCGAGGACGCCGGAGATCCGGGCCAGCTGGGGTCTCAGGGTTTCGATAATCTCCTGCGCGGTGCGCTTGCGCTTGGACCAATCGGTCAGCCGAATAGAGACATATCCGCTGTTCACCGGGCCACCACCCCACGAGACACCACTGCTCGAGTTGTCGACTTCCGGAATATTCTTGAGCAGCGCTTCGACCTGTCGGAGGTATTGATCGGTGTAGCCGAGGGTCGATCCCTCCGGCGCCGTGATCGAAATGATGATCTGGCCTCGGTCTTCGGGGGGGACGAATTCATGCTTGAGATTAAGGAATACCACCACCGCTACGCCCACCAGCACACCAACCGCGGTCAAGAAGACCCCGCGGTGGCGCAGCGTGGCACCGAGCGCGCGCTGGTATCCCGTTGCGATCGCATGAAAGCTGCGCTCGAGCACCTGATAGAGTGCCCCGTGACGCGGGGGAACCCTGAGAATTTTTGCGCAGAGCATCGGGGTCAGGGTCAGCGCCACGAATCCCGAAATGGCCACCGAAGCCGCCACGGCAATGCCGAACTCCTTGAACAGGCGACCGGTGCTCCCGGTGAGAAAGGCCAGGGGAATGAACACGGCCACCAGGGAGATCGTCGTGGCGATGACCGCAAAGGCGATTTCGCGGGTGCCCTTCATCGCCGCTTCCTCGGGGGGGTCGTGCAGCTCCTCCTGGTGGCGATAGGCGTTTTCGAGCACGATGATCGCGTCATCGACCACGATGCCGATGGCGAGCGTCAGCGCGAGGAGCGTGAGGTTGTTGATGGAGAAGTCGAGGACGTTCATGACCGCGAAAGTCGCCACGATCGACGCGGGAATAGCGAGACCGGGGATGATCGTGGCGCGGACGTTTCGCAGGAACACGAAGATGATCAGGACCACGAGCCCGGCGGCGAGCACCAGGGTCTCCTCCGCTTCCTTGATCGAGCGCTTGACGTAGAGCGACTGGTCGTAGCCGAGGGTGGCCGTGACGCCCGGAGGCAGTGCGGCCTGCAGATCGGGCATTGCGGCGCGCACCGCCTCCGCGACGTCGACCAGGTTCGATTTCGACTGGCGCACGAGAGCGAGCCCGATGGCCTGACGGCCATTGAACCGGAAGATGCTGCGATCGTCCTCGGCGCCCAGCTCAACCCGGGCGACGTCACCCAGCTTGACCAGCTGACCACCGCTGTTGGCAACCACCATCGACAGGAATTCTTCCGGCGTCGAAAGCTGACCCATCGAGCGGACCGAGAACTCCCGTCGGTCTGATTCGATCCGCCCCGCCGGAATTTCCACGTTGCGGGACTGAATGGCGCTCACGACATCCTGCACCGTCAGTCCCCGCGCCGCGAGCGCACTCACCGAGAGCCAGATACGCATGGCGTAGCGGCGCTCACCGCGAATTTCGGCCCGAGCGAGGCCCGGCACCGTCTGGAGCCGAGGCTTGATGATCCGGTCGGCGATCTCGGAGAGGCGGAGGAGATCGTAGGTATCGGACAGAATCCCAATGAACATCATGGGCCGGGCGTCGGCGTCCTGCTTGCTCACCACCGGCTCGTCGATTTCCTGGGGCAGCCTTCCGCGAACCCGCGAGACGATATCGCGAACGTCCTGCGCCGCGTCTTCGATCGGGCGGTTCAGGTTAAATTCGAGATTGATGTAGGAGTTCTGCTCCGAGCTGCTGCTGGTAATGGTGCGGAGGCCTTCCAGCGACGCGAGCTGCTCCTCCAGGACGTCGGTGACCGCGGATTCCATAACCTGCGGGTTGGCGCCGCGGAGCGACACCGAGACGGAAATGATGGGCGGATCGACGTCGGGAAATTCCCGCACCGACAGCCGGCGGTAGCCCATGACGCCGAAGAGGACCAGCGCCGCGCTGGTCATACTCGCGAAGACCGGCCGCTTGATGGAAAGGTCGGAGAGATTCATGCGCCTGACGGGCCTCGACTATGGGGTGGCGCGGGGAACCGGCGCGCCGGCAGATTGTTTGTATGGTACGGCCGTGAGCACCAACGTGTTGAAACGCACTCCGGGAGAAAAATGGCCGATAAACTGACCTCCCGCCAGCAGGCCCAGGTGAACGTCCTGGAGACCCTGCCGCCCAAGTTTGCCCAGATGCACCGGCTGATCGAGGAAATGGCCGGCCCCCGGCCGGACATCTCGGTCGTTCGTCGCCTGTGCCGCCTGCTGGATGAGGGCAAGGGTGCCACCAGCGGAGTGGGACTGTCCTCCCTGACCCAGACGATGGGCTCCATGGGGATGCTGGCCCGCAGGACCGGCGGGGAGACGATGAAGATACGTGCGCTACGAGAGGGGCTGGCGAGCCTCAAGCTCAACTACGATGGAGCCCTCCGCACTGCCAAGACGCCGGTGGCTGCAGAGACCGAGGATCCTGCACCGGCGAGTTAGCGCTTACGGGCGACGAGCCTGTCGACGAGGGGCCCGGCCATCAGGACCACCATCCCATTGACGATGCCCCCGACGAGGAGGGTGACATAGGTCAAGGCGAAGAGGATCATCCCGGCACCAAGTGCAGCAAAAATGCGAACAATCGTCTCCATGGTTCCCTCGGGTGTGAGGCAGTATTTTACCCGTCCCCCCGGCACGCTGGCAACCGCGGGGCCCCGGATCGCCCCCAGCCATCTCAGTGAGGAACTCCCGTATGCGTACGCTTTCGCTCATCGCTCTGACGACCCTGCTCTCCGCTCCGCTGATGGCCCAGGGCAAAATGGCCGATCCCGACAAGAAGGTTGCGGGCGGTGGAACGCTCCCCGCCGGCTGGTCGGGGCACCTCGACCAGGCCTCGGCCAGCATGGCCGATGTCAAATTCGTGACGATGGGCCCGGGCCTCCACGCGACGACCGGCCCCGCGGTGATTCTGTGGAAGGAAGCGGACGTGGTGAAGGGCCCGTTCCACACGCTCGCGACGTTTACCCAGACCAAGGCCCCGACCCATCCGGAGGCCTATGGCCTGATCATGGGCGGGGAGGAGCTCAAGAGCGCCACCCCCACCTACCTGTATTTCATCATCCGGGGTGATGGAAAGTTCATGATCAACAAGATGGGTGGCGGAACCCGCACCACGCTGGTGCCCTGGACCGACAATGAGGCGATCGTGAAGCAGGACGCCACGACCGGCAAGGCCACCAACAAGCTGGAGATCGATGGCAAGGTCGATCCGAGCAAGATCTCTTTCAAGGTCAACGGCAAGGTGGTTCATGAGATGCCGTCGGCCGGAGTGGATATCGATGGCGCGGTGGGCCTCCGGGTGAATCACAATCTGGACGTGCACATCGAGGGGTTCGCGGTTCACAAGCTGTAGGTCGGTACGGCGGCAGGGCGGTAGAACCGCTCACGCCGACTTGATCTGGGTCCAGATCTCGTCCCATAACCCGCTCGCCCGGCCAAGATCCTTCTGGATCTCGAGCCGGGCGAGCTCGTTTGCGGAGGGATAAGGCACCGCGTTCTGCAGCAACGGCATCGCGCGCTGGTTAGGGGAGCCGTACCCGGTGAAGCCGGAAATCGCGGCGCCCACCTCGGGGCGCAGGATGTAATTCATGAACTCGTGGGCGGCCCGCGGGTGCGGCGCCGATGCCGGGACCACCAGCGAATCGATCCACAGGGTGCTTCCCTCCCGCGGTAGCACCCATTCGAGCGCCGGCTGCTCGCGCCGGGCCTGGGCGGCGTCGCCATTCCAGAGCTGGGCCATCCAGACGTCTCCCGCAATCAGCTGCGCCTTCACCGGGGCCGAGAGATAGGCCTTAAGGTTTTTCTTGGCGGCGATCGCGTCGGCCCGCGCCGCGGCGAGCTCGGCGGGGTCGGTGGAGTTAATCGAATGCCCCCGAAGCCTGAGGAAGACGCCGATGACGTCGCGGACGTCGTCCAGCATCGTCATCTTGCCTCGCGGCTCCTGCCCCAAAAAGACCGCCCAGCTGTCCGGGACCGCGTGGACCAGGTCCTTGCGCCAGGCGATGCCGGTCATGCCCCATTGCCATGGCACCGCGTACGTGTTGCCGGGATCGTGCGGGAGGCCGCGAAACACGGGCGCGACGTTGCCCAGGTTGGTGAGATATCTGGTCGAGAGGGGCGCCAGCAGGTGGCTTTTGAGCAGTACGGTCACGGCATAGGTCGTGGGCACGACGATGTCATAGCCCGTGGCCCCGGCCTGCAGCTTGGCGACCATCTCCTCGCTGCTCTCGAACGTGTCGTAGGTGACCTCGACCCCGAATTCTTTTTCGAACGCCGGAATCACTTCGGGCCCGATGTAATCGGACCAGTTGTAAATGTTGAGCTTCTTCTCCAGCGGACCGAGCTCGGCGCTGCCGGCGGGAGGGCCGGCGGGCTTGCGGCGGCCACAGGACTGCAGCAGGGACAACGCCGGGGCGGCAAGCGAAGCGCCCAGGGCACGTTCGAAAAAATCTCTTCGGGAAATCGAAATGGTGGTTCTCCTCAGCCCCGCGCGGCGGAAAGCGGCCGCTCCCGGGTCATCCGAAAGGCCAGCCAGATCAGCAGCGAGGTCACCAGCAGAATCAGGGTGCTGATCGCGTTCACCGTCGGCTCCACGTTGCGCCGGACCATGCCGTAGACCACGACCGGAAGCGTCGAAGATCCGGTGCCGGAGACCAGCGAGGTAATGACATAGTCGTCGAAGGACATCGTAAACGCCAGCAGCGCGCCACCGACGATGCCGGGCCAGAGCTGTGGCACTGTGACGGTGCGGAACGCGGTGAGCTCATCTGCGCCGAGCATGAGGGCCGCCTCCTCCAGGCTCTGGTCCATGCCATCCAGCCGGGCGCGTACCACCACCGCGACAAAAGCGATGTTGAATGCGATATGCGCGATGGTGATGGTTCCGAGGCCGAGGGGCACGCGAAGCAGCACGAAGAGGACCAGTAGAGAGATCCCCACCACAACTTCTGGCGTGACGATCGGCAGATAGAGGAATCCTTCGACGAGGCGGCGCCCCCGAAAGCGCCCCCGGGCGAGGGCGAGCGCCATCAGGGTGCCGAAGAGCGTGGCGACGAGGGTGGAGATGGTCCCGACGATGAGGCTGGCTCTGAGCCCGCGCAGAAGATCGGCGCGGCCCGCCAGCCGGCGGTACCACTCGAGCGTGAACCCGGTCCACTCCACCGAGTAGCGCGAAGCGTTGACGCTGAAGACCACCAGGACCAGGACGGGCAGGTGCAGAAACAGGTAGACCAATCCCGCCACCAGGGCGGCACCGCGCGAGACTCGGCGTCTCACCTGGCCGCCGCCTCGGGGCGGTGGTCGCGCAACCGGAGCGAGAGCATCACCGCCGCCAGCACCAGCGCCATGAGCGCGAAGGAGACCGCGGAGCCAAAGGGCCAGTTGCGGGCCGACGTGAACTGATTCTGCACCAGGTTGCCGATCATCACC
>JBEPVJ010000004.1:0-16601 GCA_041691095.1 Gemmatimonadales bacterium | reverse complement strand
CTGCTGGATTGGGGCACTGGACAGCTCTGGCACGAAATGACGCCACGGCAGCTGGTGCTGGTATACGTGACCAAGAGCATGGCCTCCGGGCTGCTGATCTACCTAGCGCTGGTCACCATGAGCCACGGCCTCGACTATTACCGCCGCTACCAGGACCGGGAGCGCCGGGCCGTCCAGCTGCGGGCCCAGCTCTCCCGGGCCGAGCTGGAAGTCCTCAAGATGCAGCTCCAGCCACATTTTCTCTTTAACACGCTTCACGCGATCTCCGCCCTGATCCGGCCCGATCCGGACTCGGCCGACCGGATCATCACCCGGCTCGGCGACCTGCTGCGGATGAGCCTCTCGTCCAACGGCAGCCAGGAAGTGCCGCTCGCCCAGGAGCTCGAGTTCGTGGAGAAGTACGCCGACATCCAGCGGACCCGGTTCCGCGACCGGCTCTCCATCGAGGTAAGCGCGGCGCCCGAAACGGCGGGGGCAATGGTGCCGAGCCTCATCCTCCAGCCGCTGGTGGAGAATTCGATCCGGCACGGCGTGGAGCGGCGGGAGCAATCCGCCTCGATCGAGGTACGGGCGGTGCGGCGGGGCGACCGGCTCATCCTTACCGTCACCGACGACGGCCCCGGGTTTCCCGACCTGGTGCTGACGCCGGTGCCCGGGCGAGGGCTCGGCCTGGCCAACACCCGGGCGCGGATCGCGGCGCTCTATGGCGACCAGGGCCGTATCGATATCGGCGGCTCGGCCGGCGGCGGCGCGGTGGTCACGCTGGACATTCCATTCCGGACGATGGTCCATGCCCCCGCTTAGCGTGTTAGTGGTGGATGACGAGCCGCTGGCCCGGGAGCGGCTCCGCGCGCTGCTGGATCAGGAGCCCGAGATACGTGTCGTGGGCGAATGCTCCAGCGGGCGCACCGCGGTCCGGGCGATCCTGGACAAGCGACCCGACCTGGTATTTCTCGACGTGCAGATGCCGGGCCTCGACGGTTTCGGAGTGGTGGAACAGATCGGCGCCGAGAAGATGCCGGCGATCGTTTTCGTCACCGCGTTCGACCAGTACGCGCTCAAGGCCTTCGAGGTCCACGCGCTCGACTATCTCCTCAAGCCGTTCGACCGGGAGCGCTTCCAGGCGACGCTGCGCAGGGCCCAGGCGTCGCACCGGAGGCGATCGAACGGCGGCGGCGACGATCGCCTGACCGCGCTGGTCGAGGCGTTGGGGGAGCGGCGCAAGTACGCCGAGCGCCTGGTCGTAAAGGCCGGGGGCAAGGAGCGACTGCTGCCGGTGGAGGCGATCGACTGGTTCGAGGCCGCCGGCAACTATGTGCGGCTGCATGTCGGTGGCGAGCGGCTGCTGCTGCGCGAGACGATGGCGCGGCTTGAGGTCCGGCTCGACCCCGAGCGATTCTTCCGGATCCACCGGTCCACCATCGTGAATCTGACGCGGGTCAAGGAGATGGAGCCGTGGTTCCACGGTGATTACATGGTTCGGCTGCATGACGGGCAGCAGCTCACCCTGAGCCGCAGCTATCGTCCCAGGCTGCTGGAGAAGCTGGGGGCCTAGGTTTTGCACCCTCCCGGGTAGTCCCGACAATTAGCCCGCCAAGCCTCCCGGAGGTCCCGTGATTCGCCGATTCCAGTGCATTGGCCTGCTCCTCGCGCTCGCCGTGGTGGCCGGATGCAAGAGCAGCCCCCCCGATGAGCCTTCGGTGTGTACCGTCTCCAACGTTTCGGTGACCCCCAGCCCCGGGACGGTCGCGTCGGGCGCGACGGCGCAATTCTCGGCGGCGGTTACCCAGCAGCACTGCACCGATCTCACCACCACATGGGACACCGGCAATCACGCGTTAGCCACGGTGTCTTCATCCGGCCTCGTCACCGGAGTGGCCGAGGGCACCACGACCGTCCTGGCCACGGCGGGTGGGCGCACCGGCAGCGTTGCACTCACCGTCACTGCACCGCTCCCCACCTGTCATGTCTCCGCCGTGATCGTCTCACCGCCGGTCAATGACCTGCTCCCCAGCGAATCCGTGGCACTGACCGCCACCGTCACGCAAGTGAGCTGCACCGGCCTGGTGACGAGCTGGACCAGCAACAATGAGGCGGTGGCGGTGGTGGGCTCGACCGGGGTCGTCACGGCGGTGGCACCTGGGACGGCAACGATCACGGCGCTGGCCGGCACCGTTGGAGGGACCGCCACCATCCGCGTGGCCTCGCCGTCGTTCGGATCGACGTGGTCCACTTCGGTGCTCCGGGTGGCCGGCTCGGCGAGCTCGCCGACCGGATTCTCCAATGCCGCCTGGGCGGCCAGTCCCACCGACGCATTCATCGCCTCGAATGGGGAGCTCTTCCGGTACAGTGCCGGCGCATGGAGCAGGTTCGCGACGAGTGGATCCGGGGTGAGCGCCATGTGGGGCAGCAGCAGTACCGATGTGTTCGGCGTAGGGCAGCGGATTCTGCACTGGAACGGAACCGCCTGGACCGCCATGACCTCTCCAACCACCGAGACGCTCCAGGCGGTCTGGGGGAGCTCGTCGGGAAATATCTTCGCGGTGGGAAGGGGCGGCGCCATCATCCGGTACAACGGCACGTCGTGGTCGTCGGTCGCGTCACCGACCAGCGCGAACCTGACCGGCGTGTCAGGAAGCGGGCCTGGCTTCGCGCTGGCGGTCACCGATGCGGGCGAGGTACTCCGCTTCGACGGCACCAGCTGGAGCGTGCAGGCGCATCCCGCGACGTTCCTGAACGCGGTGTGGGTTTCCAGCCCGACCGACGCCTACGCGGTGGGCGACCCAGGTCACGTCTACCATTTCGACGGCGCCATCTGGACCGATATTCCGGTTCCCACCAGCGGAACCTTGACCGCGGTGTGGGGCAGCGCTTCTGCCAATGTGTACGTGGCCGGCCAGGCGGGTTATGCCGCACACTTCGATGGGCTCGGATGGACCACGATTCCACCCCAGACCGGCGCCGATTTTCTGGCCCTCGCGGGCTCGGGGGCCGGCGTCTTCGGTCTGGGTGATGGTTTCGTGGTGAGCCTTACCCCCGGATCCGAGACCCTGCTCAGCTACGCGCCAGCGCTCAACTCGGTTTGGGCGGTCGATGCGAATACCGCGTTTGCGGTGGGAGACGGCGGCACGGTCTGGAAATATTCCAGCGGAACCTGGCAGCTTCAGCCCACCGGCGTACTGTACCGGCTCACCGACGTCTGGGCGGCCTCGGCGACGCAGGCGATTGCGGTGGGAAACAAGAGTGGCAGCAATATCGGCGTAGTGCTTCGCTACAACGGGACCAGCTGGACCGAGGCGACCATCCCGATCTCGAGCGGGCTCGCCGCGGTGTGGGGCCCATCGATCAACGATGTGATTGCGGTGAGCCGGTTCACGTCGCTGATCTCGTTCGACGGCAGTGCCTGGACGCCGGCGGCGCCGGGTCCCGGCGACGTGATCAATCTGTGGGGCACCAGCGCGACCGAGTACACGCTCGTGGGCGCCTCGGGGTTCGCGGCGCGTTTCGATGGGGTCGCGACGGTCACCCCGCTCGCTTCGGCCCCCACGACCGACGCACTGATCTCGGTGTGGGGCAGCAGCCCCACCGACTACTTCGCCGGAACCAACAACGGCGCGATGTTCCATTTCAACGGGACCGCCTGGTCCCCGATGACCGTCGCGACGCAGGGGTCTATCAGCGGGATCTGGGGCACCGGGCCATCGGAAGTGTTCGCGCTGACCAGTGATGGAGAAATCGGGAAATTCAACGGAACGACCTGGAGCCGGGTCAAGCTCGCCGATCCCGACTTGCAGTTCAAGGCGATTCATGGGACGCCGACGCGGCTGTTTGCGGTAGGCGCGGCTGGAGCGGTGATGGTAACGCCGTAGGGAGGTACGGCGGCAGGATCTGTTCGTCACGCCCAGATGCGGCTGGCCCCAAGACCCGGGAAATGATCCCCATTGGACCGCTACCGTGATGCGTACGCCACGCATCCGGGGAGTGTCCGATGGGCATCAACGTCCTTGCCGCGCTGGTTCTGTTGCAGGCCAGGAGCGCCCTGACGCTCCACGCGCCGGGCCCCGGCTCGGTGGCGATTGCGACCCGGGCCGCCGCGCCGCGTATCGACGGACGGCTGGACGACGCCGTGTGGGCCCGGGCGATACCGATCGGCGACTTCCGTCAGCTCGACCCGGTTGAAGGCTCCCCCGCTTCCCAGCGCACCGAGGTGCGGGTGCTCTACGACGACGAGGCCCTCTTCGTCGGCGTGCGCGCCTTCGACACCGATCCCACCCTGATCTCCGCCCCGCTGGCCCGCCGTGACGAGACGCCCCCCTCGGACTGGATCGGGGTGCTGATCGATTCCTACTTCGATCACCGGACCGCGTTCGAGTTCGTGGTCAACCCCGCCGGCGTGAAGCAGGACCGCTACCACTACAACGACGGCGAGGTGGACTCGACCTGGGACGGGATCTGGCAGGCGGGAGTAACCCGCGACAGCGCCGGCTGGACCGCCGAATTCCGGATACCCTGGAGCCAGCTCCGTTTCGGGAACGGACCGGAGCGGCGGTTCGGATTCAACGTCTGGCGCAGGATCAATCGCACCGGCGAGCTGCAGCAGTGGAAGGTGATGTCCCGGAGCGAGCCGGGCGATGCGTCGCGCTACGGCGAGCTCACCGGCTTTCAGCAGCTCAAGCCGAAACGCTCGCTGGAGGTTACACCCTATTCGGTGGTGGGCCGGAGCTACTCTCCGGCCGAGCCGGGAAATCCCTTCAGGACCGGCTCCGCGGGCCGCGCGACGCTGGGCGCCGACCTGCGTTACGGACTCACCTCGAACCTGACCCTCTCGGCGGCGCTCAATCCCGACTTCGGCCAGGTCGAGGCCGATCCGGCGGTCGTCAATCTCAGCACGCAGGAAACGTTTTATCCGGACAAGCGGCCCTTTTTCACCGAGGGGAGTGACGCCTTCAGGTTCAGGATCAGCCCGTCGCCCTGGTCCAACGAGCAGTTCTTCTATACCCGGCGGATCGGACGGGCGCCGCAGCTGTCTCCCGGGAGCCGGGGAGGATTCGCGTCGGAGGTCGATGCGACCACCATCCTGGGCGCCGCCAAGGTGCAGGGGAAGACGCCGGGGGGATGGACCGTGGGCGGGCTCGCGGCGCTGACCGCGGAAGAGACGGCCGCGGTGACCGACGCGGCGGGCACCCGGTTCCGAGATGTGATCGAGCCCCGCACCGGATACGGCGTGGCCCGGCTGGCCCGCGACTTCCGGGGAGGTCGCACCGTGATCGGCGCCTTTGGCACGGTGGTGGAGCGGGATCTCCCGGCCCAGTCATCCCTGCTCCGCCGTGAAGCGCTGGCGGGCGGCCTCGAGATGCAGCACCGCTTCGGTCAGGACCGGTTCCTGGTGCGCGGCACGGTGCTGGGCAGCCGGGTCGGTGGCAGCAGCGAGGCGGTCACCGCCACCATGCGATCACCGGTGCACTACTTCCAGCGGCCCGATATCGGCTATGCGTCGCTCGACCCATCGGCTACCTCGCTGTCGGGTTACGGGGCTTTCGCCGAGATCCGGAAGGATGCCGGCGCATGGGTCTATGGGGTGCAGGCGGGCACCCGCTCGCCCGGCCTGGAGCTCAACGACGCGGGTTACCAGACCGACGCCGCCCGCACCGACTACCTGAGCTGGATCTCGCGCCGCTGGCTCCTCCCCGGCCGCTTCTTCCGGAGCGCCGTAGTGCGCAGCAACCAGTGGGCCCAGTTCGGCTACGACGGCCGCGGGGAAGATCGCGGCGCCGAGCTGCTCACGAACTTCACTCTCAGGAACTACTGGACCCTCAACGTTTGGACCGGAACCCAGCTGAGCGGGTCGAACCCTAAGGCGTTGGAAGGAGGCCCGTCACTGCGCTACCCGACCGGGGCCTGGGTGGGCGCGCGCATCGGCACCGACCCAAGGCGCCCGCTCCGGCTCACCGCCAACTGGGATCAGTGGGACGGCAACGACGGTCCCGGACACGGCCTCAATCTTGGCGCCAGCGTGGCATGGCGGCCGTCGAGCCGGCTGGACCTGTCGCTCGGGCCTCGCTACAACAGCGATGTATCGAGCCGGCAATACGTGGCGTCGGGTGTGGTGGGTAACCGAACCGAATACGTCGTGGGCGAGGTGCAGCAGAAAACGGTGTCGGTGCCGACCCGCGGCAACTTCACCTTCACGCCATCACTTTCTTTCCAGCTCTACGCGGAGCCGTTCGTGTCGTCGGGGCATTACCCCCGGTTCAAGCGGGTGACCAACCCGCAGGGAGCCCAGGAGGCCGATCGCTTCGAGGTGCTGGGTGAGAGCCGCCTGATCCGGACCCCTACCGGCATCTCGGCCGACCTGAATGGGGATGGAATCGGCGACCTGGCGCTGGGGTCACCGGACTTTACCGCGTTGTCGCTGCGGTCCACGGCGGTGTTACGCTGGGAGTACCGGCCCGCGTCGAGCGTGATCCTGGTATGGCAGCAGAGCCGCGGGCGGCAGCTGACCGACGGAAGATTCCGCCCGGGGGAATCGGTGGGAGACCTGCTGCGCGCTCAGGCGAGCAACGCGCTGATCCTCAAGGTGAGCCACTGGTTGTCGGTGCGGTAGACCGGTCTAAAGAATCCGCCGCGCCCCGACCCACCGGCTGAACCACCACTTCCCCACCGGGTCCGATGCGCTCAGGGTGCTGATCTGCACGCCGCCGCGCGCGCTGTGGATGAATTTCCCGTCGCCGATGTAGAGCCCGACATGCGTTACCGTGCCGCCTGCCTCGTCCGCGAAGGTGAGAATATCACCCGGGGCGAGCTGGTCGAGGGCCCGGCCGACCTCGCTCCCGCTGCGCGACTGATCGATGGCCATGCGCGGCAGCGTGACCCCATGCTGCGCGTAGGCATATCGGATCAACCCCGAACAGTCGAAGCCGAGGGTATCGGTGCCACCCCAGCGATAGGGCGTTCCCATGACGGTGAGCGCTGTCGCGACAATCTCTCCCGCCGGCGCGTTGCTCTTGCGCGCGGCGGTGGCGAGACGGACGGCCTCTTCGTCCGAAGGATTGGCGGAGGGGATGTCGCTTGCGGGAGTGGGGGTGCCGAGCGGGCGGTGCCCGAACGGGGTGCCGACGCGGAGGCCGAGCGAGACGCCGGAGAGCTTCACACCGCTGCGCCAGGTATAGAGCGCCTCCGCCTGCAGCGCGAGCGGCCCCACGGTCACTATTTCTGCGCCGACGCCGCCCCATGCGCCGATGCCGGGCTTCTCGCCGCCGCCAGTTGGACCGCGCCCCGCCCCGACCGCTGCGCCGACCAGAAAATACGGCTGCGCCGAGGTGATCGGCCGGAGAATTACATCTCCTCCCACGCCATACCAATGGGCCTTGCTGCTGCCGGTCTGGGTCAAGTACTGGCCGGAGTAGACCACCCGAATCGGACCCGGGCCGTATCCACCGAAGCCGACCCGATACTCCCAGGTATGGGGCGAGGTGAACCAGTAGGAGGTGCCGAGGGTAAAGCTTTGTGCATCCGCCATCGCGGGAGCCATGAGGAGCGCGAGCGCTGCGCCGATCAGTCGCTTCATTGCACTTTGTGCGGCATGCCGTCCCTCACTCCGACTTTGTAGGTCGCGAAAAGCGTGCAGTTCTGGTAGAGCCGCGCCTGGAAGGTGGAGTCGTTCACCCGGGTGGGAACTTCTGCCGTAAAGAGCAGCGGCACCTTGAGCTTCACGCTGTCGCGGCGAATTTCCACGCTGCGCTCGAAGCATTGGCCGCCGGCCGAGTCCCTGGAGATCCGGCCTTCGGCCAGCCAGACGTTATTGCCATGGGGAAGCTGCAAGACCAGCGTATCGGCGGGCGGCGGCGGAGTCCGGGCCACCTCCGGCACCGCGCCACCCTCGGGCTCGCCGCGCGCTCCGCAGCCGGCCAGCAGCAGGAGCGCCACGCCGGACAAGCGCGCGAATAGCCGGCTCATGGCGTCGGTTCGGGAGGCTCGTGCTCGAGCGCGATGAGCGGGGTGCCGTCTGGAGCGACCTCGAGGGATTTCTGGAGCCGCGGACTCTTGCGGAGAAAACGCAGCCATCCCCACGCCCCGGCCAGCGCGAAGACGGCGCCGCAGATGACCGTCACCCAGAGCGTGGTCATCGGGTTGCCCGATCCACCGGACACCACCGCGCCGATCCATGCCCCTACAAACGACGCTGCCCACGCCACCAACGGCGTGAGCAGCCAGCCTACGATGCGGACCAGGGCGCGGACCACCGGCGCTCCCTAGCCGCGCTTGACGCCGAAGGAACTGATCAGCGTGTAGAGCGCCAGCGCCGGGAGTACGGCGACAGCAAAGCTACCGAGGTTCCAGCCCGCATTGGGGACCTTGATGACGACCGAGATGGCCAGCACGACCAAGCCGAGCACTAGAGTGCCCACCACCAGCGCAATGGGATTGGCGGAGCCGGACTTGGCCGCCTGGTGGGCCTGGATCCAGGCGCCCATCCAGCAGGTGTAGGTGCAGACCATCCACCATACCGGGTGATACCACCAGTTGCTGCCGCCGCCGATCTCGCGCCACCGGTTGGTGTAGAGGTGCAGCGGCTGGAAGAGCGCCACGTCCACAATGAGGAAGACGAACACCGAGGCCAGCCCGATACCCGCCGCCCCCGCGATGCCCTCGATGGAGCGCGCCTTGGTCCACATCCCGGGCAGCACGATGAGCGCCGCGATACCGATGACGAGGATGATCCCGCAGACCACCAGCTCGAGGGGACCCTCGAGGCGAACCTGGAGGATTCCGAAGAGCGCGACGAGGACCGAATAAAACAGGCCGAGCCGTACTCCGCCCCGGAGAATCGAGGGGAGATCGGTCTGATCGCGGGAGGCGTTCATCGAAAGCGCCGACGTCATCGCAGCTCCAGGTGATGCGGGTAGCCGGAAAGGTAGCCCGGCCCCATGGCGCGGGCCAAGACCGGAAACGTCATCGCGCCCAGGCGAAAAGTACGGCCATGTCGGTGATGGCCCAGGCGGCCAGGGCGCGGTGCATGCCGGCCTGGTGCCCGGCGGGATCGAGCTCGGCCCGGGCCCGCCACCAGGGGAGCAGCACCACCGCCCAGGCGGCCGCGCCGGACAGCAGCGCCGCCCAGCGGGAGAGTCCATCGACGCCGAGACCCCAGGCGCTGCCGGCGGCGGCCAGGGACAAGCCCGCAAAGGCGAGGGCCGCCATCAGGATCGCGAGGAGGAGACTCCGGTCCAGACCCAAGGCTGAGGCAAGGGTACGATCTCCCCGGCGACGATCCTCTTCGAGCTGGTAGATCTGAGTGAGCGGATAGAGCGAGCCGAACAGCAGCGCAAAGGACACCAGGACGATGCCGCCCGGGCCCGTCACCTCGCGCCCCGTCAGCGTCCATCCGGCGTACGGCGTGAGCAGGCCGAACCCCGCCATGTTCACGATCCAGTCGAGGCCAGGGATCGCCTTGAGCCGCACCGGCGGCACCGAGTAAAGGACCGAGAGGATGGCGCAGATGCCGTAGGCGTACGCAAAAGGCCGGGGAAGCCACAGGGCGACGAGCATGCCGCCGGCCATCAGGGCCAGCCCGAACAGCGCCAGCCCACTCGGGGGCGCCGGCGGCCGCTTCAGGTAGGCGACATCTCCCTCGTCCCGGTCGAAGGCGGAGTTGAGGGCGAGGGTTCCGCCGTTGAGTCCGATCACGAAGGCGAGCGTGCCCGCCAGCAGCGGCATCCCGCCGCGCCCGTTCACGATTCCGGCCAGTCCGATGCTGAGCGCGCTGCCGGTGAGCAGGTGGATAAACATGATGGGCCACTCGGCGGGGCGAAGGTGCAGCAGGTAGTCGAAGCCGCGGCCGAGGAGGCGGTAACCTAACACGCGTCGGTCGGTCATGCCGGTTCCCGCAGCTGCACCGGCGCCATGACCTCGGTGACGACACCAGAGGCGCTGCGCACCCGGAGCCGGCCACCCGCAGTGATCCCTTCCGCAATGCCCGGCTCCGGGAGCGTGACGGCCCGCCCGCGCAAACAATCACGGGAGTCGAACGCCGCGACTTCCGTGGGCGTCAGCGGCATCGCCGCGCCGCCCGCCTCGGCCACCGCGTGTGACACGGGCGCCGCGAGGGACGCCGCATTGGTATGCACGCCGAGATCGGCCAGTCGGGTGGCCGAGGCGGAGAGCGGCGGCGGAATCTCGTTGTTCAGGTTGATCCCCACGCCGATCACCATCCAGCCGAGCACGTCGCCCTGCCAGCGCGCTTCGGCGAGAATGCCGCCCAGCTTCCTGAGGCCGACATGGAGATCGTTGGGCCACTTGAGGGTGATGCGGTGCGGCGCGGGAAGCAGCCGGTCCAGGAGCTCGGCGAGCGCGAGCCCGACGCGCAGGCCAACCACTTCGCTGGCGGAGCCGGAGCTCGGTCGGCATATCGTCGAAATCCAGAGCCCCCCTTCTCCCGAGGCCCAGGCGCGTCCGCGCGTGCCTCGGCCGCCGGTCTGGATTCGCGCCGCCACCGCGCTGCCGTGGGCGGCTCCGTGGGCGGCGAGGCGGTGTGCCTCATCCTGGGTCGACGCGACGCTCTCGAGCCAGATGAGTGGCGCCGAGGTCACTTGCCCAGGTATCCGAACCACACCAGGCAGAGCACGCCGACGACGGCGCAATAGGGAGCGAAGAGATGAAACTTCTTGTGCTTCAGGAGCGAGATCAGAAAACGAATCGCGAAGAGGCCGGAGACGGCGGCGGCGACGAAGGCACAGAGGAGCCCGACCGAAAGCCCCTGCTCTCCCGGTGGAATGTGCCGGGCCTCGAGCAACCCCGATCCCGCGATTACGATGATGGACATCATGAAGGAGAATTCCGCGGCGGCGTCGGCCTCGAGCCCGCTCCAGAGCGCGGCCGCGATCGTGGTACCCGAGCGCGAGATGGCCGGCACAATCGCGATCGCCTGGCCGATGCCGATCAGCATCGATTGCGGCAGGGTCACTTCCCGGCCGGTGGCCTTCGGAGCGGCGTACTTGGTGCTCCACAGAATGAGCGCGGTGATCAGGAATTGCCATCCCAGCGCCGGCATCGAGTGGAAGGACCGCTCGAAATAGTCCTTGAGAATGATCCCGGCGACCGCCGCGGGAATCGACGCGATGATCAGGAGGCCGGCGTAGCGCCAAGCCTTGGCTTGACCGCCGAGCAATCCCTTGAGCAGCTCCACGATGCGAACCCGGTAGACCACGAGCACCGATAGCAGCGTGGCGACGTGCACCGAAACCTCGAAGAAGACTCCGGGCGGCTTGTAGCCGACGATATGCTCGGCCAGCACGAGATGTCCCGAGCTCGAGACGGGAAGAAACTCGGTGAGGCCCTGCACCAGGCCGAGGATCAGGCCCTGCCACCAGGTGAGAATCATCCGAGCACTTCCCGATAGAGAGATTCGTACATCGGCACCACGCGATCGGCGTCGAAGAGGCGGGCTTTCTCGAGTGCCGCGGCGGACATCGCGGCGTGACGGGCCGGGTCGCGGAGCAGCTCCACCGCGCGGCGGCCCATCGCCTCGACCGAGCCGGGGGGCTCGAGAATGCCGCTGACGCCGTCTTCCACCACCTCGGGCAATCCGCCGGCGCGGCTGCCGACCACCGGCGCACCACAGGCCATCGCCTCGAGCGCGGCCAGCCCGAAGGATTCACTCTGGGTGGGAAGCACGAAGAGGTCCGACTGCTGGAGCAGGCCGGCCACCGAGTCGAGCCGGCCCAGGAACCGCACATCCTCCGAGACCTTGAGCTCGCGGGATTCCTTCTCGGCGTCGTCGCGCTCCGGGCCATCGCCGATCATGAGGAGGGTGGCCGGCATTGCCTTGCGGATTCTGGCAAAGACCCGGATCACGTCCTTCACCCGCTTGACCTCCCGGAAATTGGAGACGTGGGTCACCAGCTTGTGATCGGGCGGGCAGAGGCCCTCCTTGTTCCTGGTCTCGGCGGGGCGATACTCGCGCAGGTTCACGAAGTTCGGGATTACCCCGATCCGGCACTGGGTGCAGCCGAAGGTGCGGATGGTCTCCTCCTTGAGGAACGTCGACACCGCGGTGACCGAGTCGGAGCGCTCGATGGAGAACTTGGTGATGGTGTGGAAGCTCTCCTCCTGTCCCACCAGCGTGATGTCGGTGCCGTGAAGGGTGGTGATGACCTTGAGCTTATGGCCCTCCGGCAGCATTTCCCGCGCGATCCACGCCGTGGTGGCGTGGGGAATCGCGTAGTGCACGTGCAGCACGTCGAGCCCCACCGCGAGCGCGACCTCGTGCTGTTTCGATGCCAGCGCCAGGGTATAGGGAAAATGCTCGAAGAGCGGATACCGGGCGGAGGTGTCCACTTCGTGGAAGTAAACCCGCTCGGTGTACCCGCGGAGCCGAAAGGGCATCGCGTAAGTGATGAAATGGACTTCGTGCCCCCGCCGGGCCAGGTCCAGACCGAGCTCGGTCGCCAGGGCGCCGGATCCGCCGTAGGTGGGGTAGCAGGTGATTCCGATCTTCATTCGAGCTCCTTGGAGGGCGCTTTACCGCCGCGCCCATGCCTCTGCAATCTGCCGAGCAATCTCCTCCGGGGCACCGGTCGCATCCAGCGTCAGCACCGGTCCCTGCAGCTGGTGCCGGAACCAGGTTTCCTGGCGCTTGGCGTACTGTCTCGTGCTGATGGTCACTGCCTCTGCGACACTGTCGCGCGCGCGCTTGCCATGGAGAAACTGGACCGCCTCGCGGATTCCGACGCCGTCGAGTCCATGCGCCTCCGCAGGGTGGCCCTCGCTCAGCACCGCGGCGACCTCCTCGATCAGGCCGCGCCGCATCATCTCTTCGGCACGCACCTTGATGCGCTGATGCAGGACGGGCCTCGGCGCGGTGAGGCGCACATACCAGGGCGCCACCGTGCCCTGCCCCCGCGCCCGCAGGTGCCACTCGGACAACGGGTGCCCGGTCAGCAGCGCGATCTCGATCGCCCGCGAGGCGCGCTGGCGCCCGCCACCGGCAAAGCCGGGGTCGAGCCGCGCCGCCCAGCGCACCAGGTCTCCCGCGTGTAACCCGCCGACCCAGTGCTCCAGCTCACGGCGCTTGTCGGGATCGAGCGGAGGCTCGATGAAGAGTCCCTCCACCAGTCCGCGGACGTAGAGCCCGGTGCCACCCACGACGACCGGCAGCAGTCCGCGGGCGCGCACCTCCTCGATCCAGCGCGCCGCCTCGCGGGCAAATCGGCCGGCGCTGAATCGCTCCCCGGGCTCGACGACGTCCACGCCATGGTGCGGCACCTTGCGGCGCTCCCGCGGTCCAGGCTTGGCGGTGCCGATGTCCAGCCGGCGGTACACCTGCCGCGAGTCGGCCGAGATGATCTCGATCGGAAGGAGCGTCGCCAGCGCCATCGCCACAGCGGTCTTGCCGATGGCGGTCGGACCGACGATGACCGGGATTCTAGCGTCGACCAAACCGCCGCTCCAGCTCCTCGCGAGGAAGCTGCACGATGGTGCTCCGTCCATGCACGTCGTGAGGGGCCAGCTTGGTCTCGAAGAGACGGAAGAGCAGCGCGCGCATCTCGTCCTCGCCCAGCGGTGTGCCGCCCTTGACCGCGGCGCGACAGGCGAAGGTGGCGGCGAAGCGCTCCAGCCGGTTGGCCCAGCCGCCGAAGCGGCCGCGGGCGAGGTCGGCCATCATCTCCCGAAAGCAGGCCACCGAATCGAACCGGCGGTGCGGCGCCGGCACCGAGTGCAGCACCACCGACCGCCCGCCAAACGGCTCCACCTGGTAGCCCACCGCTTCGATGGTGGGGCGATGCAGCTCCAGCGCTTCCAGCTCCTCGTCGGTCAGCTCCAGCGTCTCGGGAAGCAGCATGCGCTGGCTCGCTGCCTGGCCACCGGTGAGCTGCTTCATCACCTCCTCGAAGAGCACCCGCTCGTGGGCCGAATGCTGATCGACCATGACCATCGAGTCGGGACCTTCGAAGACGATGTACGTGTTGAAGAGCTGGGTGACCGGTGCGGTAAAAGTCGAAGGCCGAGTCGACGGGCCGGCCGACTGGCCGTCGGGCCCGCCCGGCCCGGCTTGCGGTTCCAGTGCCTCGAAGAACGACGGCGGCAGCATCGAGGCCCCCTGATCCGGCATCGGCCGCCACTCGCCCACCGGAGCGGCCGCATCGAGACCGCCCAGCGCGTGGCGCACCGCTTCTTCCACGATCCGCTCGACGGCAATGCGATCGCGGAAGCGGACCTCGAGCTTGGCGGGGTGCACGTTCACGTCCACGTCGGCGGGATCCACCTCGAGGCGGAGGAGCAGGCTGGGGCGGTCGCCGGGATGAATCGCCGAGCGATAACCCGCTTCCGCAGCGCGCACCAGGAACGAGTCGCGGAAGGGGCGGCCGTTGACGAAGAGCTGGGCCCGGCGGCCGGTGGGCGCAGCGTCTCCCGGGCGCTGGGCAAACCCGACCACCCGGAGCGGGCCCGACGCGTACGACAGGGGCAGCAGTGTCCCCGACAAGTCGGGGCCCCACACGCCGGCGAGCCGCGCCGCCTCGTCCTGGCCGGGCGGCACCTGCAAACGCGTGACGCCGTCCACCACCAGCTCGAAGCCCACGGCGGCGTGCGCCAGCGCCAGGGTCGACACCACTTCCACCGCGGCGCGGGTCTCGCTCGGCACCGATCGCAGGAACTTTCGCCGCGCCGGCGTGTTGAAGAAGAGGCCGCGCACGGCAATGGAAGTGCC
This sequence comes from Gemmatimonadales bacterium, assembly GCA_041691095.1. Taxonomy (GTDB): domain Bacteria; phylum Gemmatimonadota; class Gemmatimonadetes; order Gemmatimonadales; family GWC2-71-9; genus JABFSM01. Next base: position 1,897 of record JBEPVJ010000004.1, on the reverse strand, counting down.
CCGCTGGCGCACACCCGTCGCGACCGCATCGAGACGACCGCCGGTCACGGTGATCTCGGTTGCGTCGCCGCCGTCCGAGGTCACGAGCGTGAAACGGGAGACCGAGGCGATCGCGGGAAGCGCCTCCCCACGAAAGCCGAAGGTGCTGACGCCGACCAGGTCCGCGGCACTGGTGATCTTGCTGGTGGCGTGGCGATCGAGCGCGAGCACCGCATCGTCCCGGCCCATCCCGGAGCCGTCGTCGCTCACCGAGATCAAGGTCTTTCCGCCCTGCTCCAGCTCCACTCTCACGTGACGCGCGCCGGCATCAATCGAATTCTCGACCAGCTCTTTGACCACCGAGGCGGGACGCTCGACCACCTCGCCTGCCGCGATCTGGTTCGCGACGGCGTCGGGCAGTATGGCGATGCGGGGTGCGGTGGTAGAAGCCATCGCGTCAATCTAACGCGAGGACTGGAGCCAGGATGTCGGCCGGGACCCAGCCGCTGGTGCCGTCGGAGGTCTCGATCAGCCACCAGCCGCCCTGACGCCGGTCCAACCGCACCACGCTGAACGGAAGCACGCTCCCGAGCTGCGGCGCCAGACCATAGGGCGAGACCCGAAGCCCCGAAGGACCCACCAGCACCGCGAGGGGCGCGGCGCGAATGGCGCGGAGCGAGAAGCCCACGATCGCAGCCCCGACCGAGCAGAGCAGCACCGAGATCCAGAGTGCGCGATTGCGGCGAACCACGAGGAACAACACCGCGCCCAGCCAGAGCAGCAGCAGTGAAGCGGCAAGCGACTCCTCGGCGCTCACCGGCCAGTGGGCTCCCGCGCTGCGCAGTTGCTCGTGTTCGCGGGCCAGCGCGTTCCAGAGCGCCTCGACGTGCCGATTGCGCGGGGCGCGCTGGCGCGCGATGAGCAGCGCCGCCACCGCCTCGGGATCGTGATGGGCCATGTACTCCGACGCGGCGAGGTCGTACCACACCGTGGCGAGCGCGTTGGACGTCGCCTGCGCGCGGAAGGTGCGAGCGGCCGCGGCATATTCGCCGGTGAGGTAGAGCTCGGTTCCCGATTGCGCGGAGACGGACGCGGGCAGGAGCGCGCAAACGCCGACCACGAGCAGCAGCATCGCCCCCGCGCCGGCCAGCCGACGCAACTGGGGCGGGATCGTGGCCAGCAGGGCGTCGATCGAGCTGAGCAGCTCGGGCGTTGGCCGGCCGGTTCCCGCGGCGCCAAACCGCTCCGCTTCCAGGCTCGCATGCAATGAGATCAGCCGCTCGGCCCCCTCGCGGTCCACGCCGGCATCCCGCAACGCCGCGACCAGGCCACGCGGAGTGGAGCCTCCCGCCGTCCGCGCCAGCGAATCGACCAGCCGCTCCAAACGCTCGGCCGCATTACCGCTGGAGCGGGGTGCGGCCCTGCGCCGAGGCCGCTTGATGAGCCATCCGACCAGCGCCATCACCAGCAGCGGAAGCGCCACCAGGACGGCCAGCACTCTCGGATCGAGACCGACGATCCGGTCGGCCACCGGAACAAATCCCTGCTCCTCGACCGGCACCGGGGTGCCCCGCTCCCCCACCGGAGCGGCGTCGAGCACCGGCACGACCACCCCAGGCGCATGGGCCGATTTGTATAACCCGGTACCCGGATCGAAGTAGGGGTACTCGATCGGCGGGAGGGAAAGGCTACCGGCCGAGTCGGGCACCGCCGCAAAACGGAACCGCTTGCTGCCACCAAGATGCTGACCGGAGGGATGCAGCGTCCCGTCGGTTCCTTCTTCATAGACGCGGGCGTCGGCCGGCCAGGGCACCTTCGGCGTTGGCCAGAGCGCGAGGTTGCCGGCTCCACTCACGACGACATCGACCTGAAGCACCGCGCCGGCGCGCGCCGAGCTCTGGCCAAGGCGGTATTCCAC
>JBEPVJ010000003.1:0-18485 GCA_041691095.1 Gemmatimonadales bacterium | reverse complement strand
GTCCCGGGCTTCGTCGTACAGTGGGGCATCGCGGGCAATCCCGCCTGGTCCGCGGTCTGGAGCGACCGGAACCTTCCCGATGAGCCGGTGCGCAGGAGTAACACGCGGGGGCGACTCTCCTATGCTCGTGGGGGTCCCGATTCCCGATCGGTGCAGCTGTATATCAATACCGGCAACAACGCCCGGCTCGATACGCTGAGCGGTTTCGGATTCCCGCCGATCGGCGAGGTGAGCAAGGGACTGGAGGTCGTCGACTCGATGTACGCGGAGTACTCCTGTCGCCGCGGGAGCCAGGGAACCTGTCCATCGCAGGATTCGCTGGAAACCGGAGGGAACGCCTTCGCTGAACGGGTGTACCCGAAGCTCGACTTCGTCCGGCGAGCCAGGGTGGTCGCGAGCTGGAAGAATGGGGTGTTGCGCTAGGTCTACGACTGGCGTTGCTAGTCCCCGATGGCTCCCCCCAATGGGCCGTTCCAGGACTCCCAGGTCAGGTGGCACTTGTCGACGAAATACTCTGGTGGATGACCTTCCTTACCAAGCAGCGCGTGAAGCATTTCGTGTCGGACGACCATCTCGAAGTTCTGATAGTTACCTGCGATGATGATTCGGTTGGAGCTGCCATCCGTAGTCCATTCTCCAACCTTCGCCCCGTCTTTTGTGGAAAAGGTCTCAACTCCAGGAACCACATAGAACTTGATAGTGGAAAACTCTCCGGTCAGACCGCTGCATACCTCCGTTTTGAGGTGCCATTCCTTGTAGATAGCAGGAAAGGCAACTTCCGTCGCACCCACTGGGAGGGGAGCCTCACTCGGCGAAAGGGCGGAACACCCCGAGAGCAGGCCGCCGAGGGCCAGCGCTCTTGGAATGTACCGCCCGCCAAAAGAGATCCTTGCCGCCAATCGAACCGCCCAGTGTCAAAGATTCTGACTGTATAAGCCAGAGACGTGCCAGCTGGCGCCCGCTCGGTCAATCAGGAGTGGGAGTCTTGACCGGCACCCTTTTCTTGAGCGGTGCCGGCTTCGCGACGACCTTCTTCCTGGGCCTGGTAGTCGTTTTGGTCTTCGCAGTCGTGCCGGCTTTGGTCGTCGTGGTGGTGGTCGTAGTGGTCTTGGGCGGCGTGGTCGTCACCGTCTTGCTGGTGACGACTTCCTTCGGGGCGGGGGTGGCTGCCGTTGGAGTCGGGCCCACGGAGGGTGCCGCTGCTGCCGGCGCCGTGGCGACGTTCTTCGGGTCGGCCCCCAGGTGCCGAGCAACCACGCCCTTGTCCACGGTCTTCCCGCCGCCACTGATGGCCTGGAAGAACATGGAATCGCCGGCAATCTCGACGATCATGAAGCTGCGGTCAGTCGCAAAGCCAACTTCCGTGAGATCCCCAACGTGGGTGTCGTCGGTGTTGAGCTTGGCCGCCCCGCCGGCGGTGAAATACTGAATGCCCTTCTGGGGCCAGATGCGCTCGTAGATATGCTCGTGTCCGGAAAACACCACGTCCACACCGTATTTGACAAACAGGGGCTCGAGCACTTTCCGGAGCTCGAGCTCCGGCCCACGCGACGCCGTGGTGTAGAGCGGATGATGGAAGTAGGCGATTTTCCAGTCTGATCCCGACGTGGAGAGCTCCTTCTCCAGCCATTTGACCTGGTCGGGATCGAGATAGTTGCTGTCCAGAATAAAGAACCTGATGTTGCCCTTCTTGAACGTCCGATAGCGCTCGCCTCCCATATTATAGAGCTTGTAAAAGCGCTCGTTGGGGTCGTCGTGATTGCCCAGCGCCGCGTTGAATTCGACGTTGTCGTCGAGTAGCGCCTTGTACGGCAGCTCGAACTTGTTGGCAAAGTCCTGGGGACGCTCCCCTCCGTACATGTTGTCGCCCAGCATGATGGCGAAGTTGAAGGGGAAGAGCCCGTGGACCTTGGTAAGCGTGGCAGCGACGGCGTATTGCTCCTTTTCACCGGTGCCCGCGTCGCCGATGACCGCGAACTTCTGGGAGCCCTTTCGGTTCGGTACCTCGATGGTCTGTGCCGCGAGGGATGCCGTCCAGCTGCAGGCCAGCCCTAAAAAAGCAATCCGTGCAAGCGTCTTCATTTTCCCGTCTCCTCCGGGACCGCGTTCGGCATGATGTCGACGATGGTATTGGCTTCGATATCCCGGAGAATCAGATATCTCGACACGATCCGGTATTCGATTTCCTTGGGAAGTGTCGGGAGGAGGGGAAGCAGGGAGGCCGGGAAGGTGGCCAGGACACCGGTCGGATATACCGTGTTGACCACCGGCGTAAAGTTGGGAAGCTCATCCTGCGCGTCTCCCCGAGATTCCAGGATGCGCGCCGGCCGCCGACCATATTCCTGCTTGATCAGCGTGGCGACGAATGCCGCGGCTTCCGGGGTGAAAATCTCTCCCTGCTTGGCGCCCTGTCTCGCGGCGATGATGGCATTGGCGAGTTTGGTGGACCGGGAGGCGATTTCGTTCTGACTCATCTTGGGATCGAGCGGACCCACCGAATCGGCCAGTCGGTTGCGCAGGTGAACGTACGCGTCGACCCGTTTGCTGAAGTCCGCGAAGATTTCCTTGTTCGGGTCAACCCGCTCTGTCTTGCCACATCCGAACGCCATCCCAGCCAGCATTCCGGCCAACCCAAGGCGCGTGAAGATGGCGCGCCGCTGCGTAGGTGCCACATGTCCTCCTCGACTGAGATCTGGTATCGATAGGGCTTCCTTGCTAAAGACGTTTCAGTAGCCGAAAAATGAACACAAATTGAGGAACGGCATGGGTGAGATTCGAACTCACGAAGGAGTTTCCCCCTTGGCGGTTTTCAAGACCGCTGCCTTAAACCACTCGGCCACCACGCCTTAGGCCAAGCTTACTGCGATTCGGCGCCCTTGCGAACCTGGGCGTCCACTTTCTTGCTGACTGAAATGGAGAGCCCCGCCAGGGAACTGTCTCCAGGTTCGCGAAGGATGCCCGACATGCCGCCGTAGATGATCGAATAGAGCCGGAGGATCGAGGCTGAAGGTACGTCCACCCAGCCGGCTGGGCGGTCCCGGGTGGCACTCTGCCAATGGTAGGAGCGGAGCAGCGCCCGGGTGCGTTCCAGGTCCGTGTAACCCATTGGCGTCAGAATGATGTTGGCGGTCGTATCTACCTGCTTCGTGTAGAGCTTCCGGACCAGTCCCTGGGACACCAGGTACTCGGTGAGTCCCAGGGTCTGGTCAGGCCAGGGACCGGCGCTCCAGGCGAAGGTGATCGGGCGCTTGCCGATATTATCACGAATCAACAGCAGCGTGGCGAGGTCGCTCCGCTGGAGAATCTCGTCGCCGAAGGTGATGGTCAGGTCTCCCCACTTCACGCCTTTTCCCTTGGGAACCCGGGAATATTCTGGCAGGCTGTCGAGCTCGGCGAGCGACATCGCGAACACCGGCGAGGTGGGCCGGGTCCATCCCTCCGGGCCGGGCACGCCGAGGAGAACGCGGCTCGAATCGGTTCGCGGCTTCCAGAGGTCGATCGACTTGGCGGCATCGAACACCGGCACCTCGCGCCGCCGAAGCTGGCGGAGGTGCCAGTCGGTATTGGCGAGCGAGAGATTGACCAGGGTCACGTCGCGGCGGACGCCTTCCACTTCCTGCGCGTACCAGAGCGGGAAGGTGTCGTTGTCACCGGCGGTCACCAGGATGCCGTAGGGGTCCACCGATTCGAGCAGATCGATGGCAAAATCGCGGGCGACATATTCCCCGGCCCGGCTCGAGGAGATCCGATTGCCGAACCAGGGAATCAGGGCAATGGCCAGGACCGGAATGGCGGCGAGACGGCTGCGCATGCTCTGGACGGCGGCCTGGGCGGCGGCACCTAACCCGGCAGCGACCATCGTCCCGAAGAACGCGAAGGAGCAGATGAAGAAGTAGTCGCGCTCGCGCACTTCGTGGCTGTCGTTGCCGGGGATTTCGGGGTGCCGCGAGAACCCGTACTTGAAGTTGAGATACCAGACCAGCGCTACCGTCAGCGTCAGGATCATGGCCAGCGCGGCGACTCCGGCCCGGCGGTCCTTCTTGAGCAGCGTCCAGAGCCCACCCAGGCCGGTGATGGCGAAGAGCGCCGTGATCGCGGGGCGGAGTGAGGACCAGTCCCGGCTGAACTGCCAGGAGAAATACTGCCAGTAGTTGGCAAATTGATCGACGATGTTGGCCTGCCGGTCGGTCACGGGCGGCTTGCCGTACTGGACCCGGTTGAGCACATCCATCAGCGCGCGGCTGAAGAATCCGATCGGCTCGCCCTCGTTGACCGGAGGGAGCTGGGCGGCACGAACCGGCAGGAAGATGTAGTTGGGACTCAGGCCGATGACCACTGCGGCGATGCCCAGGTAGAGCAACGGGTTCTTGCGATCCTCGACCAGGGCCCAGATCAGGAGCCCCAACAGCACCGCGCCGGCCCCAGCCGTCACTGGGTCGATGGCCTGCCGCCCGAGGAGCTCGAAAATGAGCTCGCCGAGTTTTCCCGACACGCCCAGGAGGAGAAGCCAGGCCATGAGGGCAGCCCACGGCTTCAGCAGCACGCGCCAGTCGGTCCAGAGCACGTAGATGCCGACCGCCGGCAACGCCAGCACGCCCATCATGTGGTTGGTGCTGGATAGCGCGATCACGAAAGCGATCAGAATGAGCCAGCGGTCCCGGTGGGCGCCCGCTTCGTCGTCGCCCCAATGCACGGCGAGCCAGGTGACGACCGCCATCGAAAGCATCGAGAGCGTGTACACCTTTTCGTTGACGGTAGACTGGTTCCAGACGGTCCACGACAAGGCACCGACCAGCACTCCGGCAAAGGCGGCTCCCAGCCGGACCGCGCGATCCGGCACCAGGTTCCGAAGCCAGCGCTCGGCGACCAGGAACCAAAGACCGGCAGCCAGCGCGCTAGTGACCGCGGCGAAGAGGTTGATGCGAGCGGCATAGGATCCCGCCAGCGGCAGCAGGCCGAACGCGTGGGACAGAATTACGAAGAGCGGATTCCCCGGCGGATGCGGGATGCCCAGGACCTTGGCCGCGGAGATGTATTCGGAGGTATCCCAGAAGGCCGTGGTCGGCGCGAGGGTGGCCACATAGACCGCAAGGACTATCACGGCCGCCAAGGCGGCGTAGCCATACGGAGGCGGGGTGCGCTGCGTCTCAGTCATGTCGCTCCACGTCGGGTTACTGCCCTAGTGCCTGAACATACGTTTGCCGGTGAGCACCATCGCGATGCCGTACCGGTTGGCAGCGGCGATGACTTCCGGATCCCGCACCGAGCCGCCGGGCTGGATGATGGCCCGCACACCGGCCCGCGCCGCTTCCTCCACCCCGTCGGGGAACGGGAAGAATCCATCGGACGCGAGCGCCGAGCCTTCGGTTTTGTGATGTTGCTGCCGCGCCTTGTGAATCGCGAAGAAGACCGCGTCTACCCGGCTCATCTGTCCGGCCCCGATGCCGATGGCCTGCTCCTGGCTGGCCAGCAGGATCGCGTTCGATTTGACCGATGCGACCGCCGCCCAGGCAAAGCGGAGGTCGTTCCATTCCTCCGGCGCCGGCCCGCGGGTGGTGACCACCTTCCAGCCCTCTTCCGAGGGATCGAAGGTGAACCGGTCCTGCACCAGAAAGCCTCCCCGAACGCTTTTCCAGTCGAGCGAGCCGACCGGGGTCCCGATAGGGAGCTCGACCACCCGCAGATTCTTCTTTTCGGCGAAGACCTCGAGGGCAGCTTCGGGAATCGAAGGCGCCACGATGACCTCGACGAACAAATCGCGCAGCGATTCGGCCATTTCCCGGTCGACCACGGTATTGCACGCGATCACACCTCCGAACGATGCGACCGGATCGGTGGCGCGGGCCTTGTGAAGCGCCTCGAGGGCGGTACGGCCCACGGCGATGCCGCACGGCGTCGTGTGCTTGAGGATCGCGCAGGCCGGGCGATTCTTCCAGGCGCCGACGGCGGCGGTGGCGGCGTCAATGTCCATCAGGTTGTTGAACGAGAGATCCTTGCCCTGGCGCTGCTTCAAGTCCCGGATGCCCCGGGGCTCTTCGGTGGCGTAGAGTGCGGCACGCTGCTGGGGATTTTCTCCATAGCGCAGCTCCTGCATCCGCTCTACCGAAAGATTGATGCGCGGGGGGAGTCCTTCGCCGCGGGCGGTGAGATACCCGGCCACCGCGGTATCGTATTCGGCGGTATGGCCGTAGACCTTGGCCGCCAGCGCCCGCCGGACGTCGTTCGACATCATGCCTTTGCGGAGCGTGTCGAGTACCAGGCGGTAATCCATGGGATCGACCACCGGAATCACATTCTCGTAGTTCTTCGCGCCCGAGCGCAGCATCGATGGGCCGCCGACGTCGATGTTTTCAATGGCGTCCTCGAGCGTGGAGGCGGGATGCGCGATGGTTGCCTGGAAGGGGTACAGATTCACCGCCACGAGCTGGAACGAATTGAGGGCGTGGGCCTCGAGCTCCCTGCGGTGGCCTTCGATCTGGGGCCGCGCCAGAAGGCCGGCGTGGATGGCGGGGTGCAGCGTCTTGACCCGGCCGTCCAGAATTTCGGGGAATCCGGTGACCTGTTCGACCGTCGTTACAGGAAGCCCCGCCTTGGTGAGTGTGGCGGCGGTCCCGCCCGTTGAGACGACTTCCCAACCCAGCTCGATCAGGCCCCGGGCAAAATCGACAATGCCGCGTTTATCGCTGACGGAGATGAGCGCACGGGGCATGGTCACGAAGCCAGGAGGTTAGAGAACAAAAGGCACCGGCCGGCCGGCCCGGGCGGCGGCGATGACAGCGGCCGGGAGCAGGCGATGTTCGGCGTCCAATACACGAGAAGCGAGCGACTCGGTGGTATCGCCGGGAAGGACGGGCACCTCTGCCTGTCCGAGGACCGGTCCCTGATCGTACTCTTCGGTGACAAGATGCACCGTGGCGCCGGATCGAGGGTCGCCGCTGTCCAGCACAGCCCGGTGAACGTGTGCGCCGTACATTCCCGGTCCGCCGTGTTTCGGCAGCAGAGCCGGGTGAACGTTGATGATCCGGCCCCGCCACCGCTCTACGATTTCGGCCGGCACCCGCTTGAGAAATCCGGCGAGTACGATGAGGCCTGCATCGACCGCGTTCAGCACCCGCACCCATTCGGCGGGATCGGCGATATCTTCGAACACGTGAGTCGGCACGCCGGCCCGGCGCGCCAGCTCGAGTCCGCCGGCCTGGGCTCTATTGCTCAGCACCAGCACCACCTGCGCCGGGTCGTCCGGTCCAAGCGAGCGGAGGAGGGCCTCCAGATTGCTCCCATTACCCGATATCACGGCCGCCACGCGCAAGCGCATAGCACGCCAATATAAACTCGCCCAGCTTCCGGATCCCCGCCCATTCCTCCACATCCGGTGCGGTGAGGACATCCTCGAATCGCTGGACCAGGCCGGGCTCCTGGGTGACAAAATTCGCTGGGCCGATGTCCTCTCGGAAGGGCCGCTTCACCTTCACGCCGACGAGAGCGACCGCCAGCGGGAGCGAGCCGCCTACCTGTCCAGCCGGTATTTCGTTCCCATGACGGAGACCTTCCGCGAGATCAAAGGCGCCGACTGGCGAGTGGATCAATGCCGTCACTTCAATGAGACGGTGCTCTGGTTCGAGGCGGACCTCTTCGACCAGGTAATTCTGGTCTATCTGCTGCAGCGCCTCCAGCCGCACGGAGACCGGACCAGGATTTCCCTCATCTGCATCGACGACTTCCCCGGCGTAGAACGGTTCATCGGCCTGGGCCAGCTGGACGCCGGACAGCTCGCCACGCTCTTCCCGGCCCGGCGAGAGGTGACCCGGCGGCAGTTTGCGCTGGCAGCGGAGGCCTGGGCGGCCTTCAACTCGGCTCACCCGGGGGAGCTGGTCAGACTGGCGCGATCCCGAGCGCGCGCGCTGCCTTTTCTTCCCGACGCCATCAAGCGCTACCTGGCGGAATACCCTTCGACCCGGAACGGGCTGTCCCGAACGGCACAGCTCGCCTTGGATGAGATTGAGGCGGGCGCGCCGACCGGCCGGGACGTATTCCGGCGGGTGCAGAACCGGGAACCCCGCCCGTTCATGGGCGATTCGATGCTTTACGCGGTCCTGCGCGAGCTGGCATCGGGCCTCAACCCGCTGCTCGGTGGGAGCCATCGCGGTCTGAGCCGGCTTCCCGATCACGAGCTGGTGCAGCAAGAGCTTTGGCTCACGCCTCAGGGAAGGCAGGTACAGTCGGGGCGAGGTGACTGGTGCGCCCTCTCCGAGATGACCCGACAGATGGGCGGCGTCACGCTGCAGGGACCGCGTCCCCGTTGGCGCTGGGACCCCGACCAAGAGCGGCTGATCGAGCAGCGCCGAAAGTAGCGTTAGAGAATCCGTTCGACTGCCGCACCCAATCCCGACACCACCCCGAAGCCATGGCTCAGGGCCGCTTCGCGATGGTGAGATCCCTTTCCTGTCTCGACCAGCAGGCCGATTCCGCCCACGGCAGCGGCAGGCAGGATATCGCTCAGCCGGTCTCCGATCCAGCTCGAAGCACCCAAGTCTATCCCATGCTCCGCGGCGGCCTGCTCGAACAGAAGAAGCCCGGGCTTCCGGCAGGCACAGGGGCCGTCGAGCTCGGGGGCGTGGGGGCAATAGTACGTGGCGTCGATGCGCGCGGCGAACGGCTGCAGCAGCTGATCGAGGCGCGCGGCGACCGACCGGTATTCCGCGTCGGTCAGGAACCCGCGCGCGATTCCCGATTGATTCGTGACGACGATGACGGGGCGTTCGGCCTGGTTGAGCTGCGCGATGGCGGCACCGGCACCTGCCAGCAGTGCGACCGATCCGGCGTCTTTCAAGTAACCCGGGTCGTCGATGATGGTGCCGTCGCGATCCAGGAAGACGGCCGCACGAAGAATCCCGCTCACGGGTCCCCGAGAGCCGAATTGACGGCAGCGGCTACCTCGAGCAGACGATCCTCGGGCAAGGTTCGCGGATCCAGCACCACTCGCTCGTCATGGACCCGCGCCACGACCGGGGGCGTCCCGAGCCGGAGCCTGAGCGCCAGTCCGGTGGCGCCGAGCGGACCGGGATCGAGCGAGACCAGCGTGGTCGGAAGCTCGGCGCCGGGAAATGAGCCTCCACCGACGGCGGACGCCCCGGGAATCAGCTCCGGATTGGCACCTGCGCCAATGGCCTGACACAGCCTTTCGGCGGCTCGGTGCAGCGTCTCGGGGGGGCAGGTCAGCATCCGGAGGACCGGTATCTCCGCCAGCGCGCGGGCCGGATCGTGATAGAGGGAAAGAGTGGCCTCGAGGGCGGCCAAGGTCATCTTGTCGGCGCGCATCGCGCGCGCAAATGAATTGCGGCGCGCTTCGGCGATTCGCGTCGAGCGTCCCGTCACGCACCCGGCCTGGGGACCGCCGAGGAGCTTGTCGCCACTGAAGAGGACCAGGTCGGCGCCGGAGGAAACGGCGTCCTGGACGCGCGGCTCGCCCGACAGATTCCACGACGAAAGATCGGCGAGAAGGCCGCCGCCCACATCGTAGAGGTAGGGAAGGTTCGCCTCGTGCGCGAGTAACGCCAGCGCTGTTGGACTCGGCGTTGCCACGAACCCGGTCAGCGCGAAGTTGGAGCGGTGCACCGTGAGGATGGCCCCCGCGCGATCCGACAACGCCTTCCGATAGTCGTCCAGGTGGGTGCGATTCGTGGTGCCGACCTCGCGGAGGATGGCGCCGCTCTTTTCCAGAATGTCGGGAATGCGGAAGGAGCCGCCGATTTCGATGAGCTCTCCCCGCGAGATGAGCACCTCACGGCCGGCGGCGACGCTGTTGAGCGCCAGCACCAGCGCCCCGGCGGCATTGTTCACCACCAGGGCGTCTTCGGCACCCGCCAGCGCCGCGAGCAGGGAGGCGCAGTGATCGCTCCGGCTGCCGCGAGTGCCGGTGGCGCTGTCGAACTCCAGCGTGCTGTAGCCGCCGCCGACCGCGAGCACCGCGTGGAGCGCGCGGGTGGCGAGCGGCGCGCGGCCGAGGTTGGTGTGGAGGATCACCCCGGTGGCGTTGAGCACGGCGTGCAGCGAGGGCGTGGATCGGCGGGTCACCCGCTCCGAAATTTCCGCCACCCAGTCCACCGCCCCATGCCCGCGGCCGGTGCGCGCCGCGCCGATCGCCTCACGCACCGACGCGACGACCAGGTTTCGGGGCGCGCTTCGCAGGAGGGCTGCGATGCCCGGCTCGTTCAGCAGGCGGTCCACCGAGGGGAGTGCGCGGCGCGCGTCGGTCATCGGAACCGGTCGAAGAACGCCGGCTTCTTGACCGAATCCGGCTTGACCTTGAGCGAATCGGAAACGGCTTTGAGCGAGTCGGGGCGAGGCTTTTCCACGGGAATGCGGGCCACCGCCTTCGCGAGGGTGGGGACCTGGCTCACGCTCTGCACACCATGCACCCGGATGACGTAGTCGGAGCCCGGCTTGAGCTTTGCGGCCATGCGTACGTAGAGCTTGTCGTAGAGCGGCGGCTTGGTGCGAAGCGGGCCCGTGCCGGTGGTGTCGAGGCCCCGCACCTTGCGGCGCTCAGCCCCCGGGATGATGATCGCGGCGGCCTGGCGCGCTTTGGCGACCGAGTCGGCGCGCACACTGTCCTGCACCGCTTTGAGCTTCAGGGAATCGGCGTGCGCCTTCGACGTATCGGTCTGGAAGACCGCCGGAAAGGCGGTGTCATACTGCGGCTTGGGCAGAATCGCGAGCACCGGAACCCGGGTGGAATCGGGAAGCAACAGCACCTCGACCGAATCGGCCGGGAGTCGCTGATAGGGGTTGAGCTGCATGGAGAAGGTCAGGGCAAGCGAGAGCGAATCGTTCATCGCCGCGGTGGAGAGGCGCGCGCCGGTCGAATCGTGCTTGAAGATCCAGAGCTCGCCGACGCTGTCGCGCGCCGGCCCGATTCGAAGGGAGTCGAAGAGCTCGCGATATTCCCGGGTGCGGCTGGTGTTCTGGTCCTGCACGCCGTACACGACGTACTCCCCGCCGGGAATCAGGCCGAGGTCGAATCGCCCCAGCGAGTCACTGATCGTATTGTAGGGAAGGCTGTCGGGAAGATGGACCGCCTGGACCAGAGCATTACGGAGCGGACGCTGGGTGTTCCAGTCGACCACCAGTCCGCGAAGGGTCCGAATGGGAAGCGGGGCGCCGGTCGTGAAGCTGATAACTCTACCGTTCTTGCTCCGGTTGTTCGAGAGATCGGCCAGGCCGGGCAGCAGCTCGACACGGTACACCAGGTTCGGCTTCCACCCCTCGCGGGGGCGCACGGTAACCCGGTCCCGCTTCCATCGGACCACCGGCACGCGATAGGAGGGAGAAAGCAGGACCAGCCGCTCGAGGTCGCCGTTGCCCTGGCCGAAGTTGGGCGTCGCGCCTTCGGACACCACCTCGTTGAATCGGAATTCGACGTCCCCCTTGAAATCGGGAAACGATTCCAGTGAATCGGGGCTGGTGGACAGGAGCACCGGAGCCGCGCGGTCCACCGGGCCGCCGGGCGGCGCGACGATGCGGGCGCAGCCGGCGATGACGACTGCCACGGCGCAAAAGAGCCGCTTCACTCCGGGCAGCCGAGCCGGCGGCGTTTCTCGGCAAGGGCACCGGCTTGCTCCCGCCACGCCGCCAGCTTTTCCCGCTCCCGGTCCACCACCGCCGCGGGAGCCCGGGCGGCGAACTGCGGGTTATCCAGCTTGGCTTCCTGCCCCGAGATCGCCCCCTGAAGCCGCCCCAGCTCGTTGCCGAGCCGGGCGCACTCCTTCAGGACGTCGACGAGGTCTCCCAGCGGGATGGTGACGGCCGTGCCGTCGGGGAGGATCGCATGCGCCGCGTCGTCCTGCGCTTCGGGCGCGCCGAGGTCCAGCGCGGAGAGCTTGGCGAGACGAGACACGATGGCCCCGTCGGCCTCCAGGACCGCCGCGATGTCCGGGCTCGGCGTGGCGATCCGGGCCCGCACGGTGTGGCCGGGCTGGACCGCGTATTCCGCGCGGATCGAGCGTATCGCGCCAACCAGCTCCTGGAGGGCGCCGAAGCGGCGGAGCGCGCCCCCGTCGGTCGCGCGGCGATCGGAGGCGGGCCAGGCCGCCACCGAGATCGAGTCCTCTTCGGTATGACCGGGAAGCCGGCGCCAAAGGGTCTCGGTAATGAACGGCATGACCGGGTGCAACAGCCGGAGCGCCACGTCGAAGGTCTGGGTGGCCACCGCGCGAGCCACGTCGCCGCCGGGCTGCTCCCCGTAGAGGCGCGGCTTGATCCCCTCGATGTACCAGTCGGCCAGATCGCTCCACAGAAAGCGATGGACCGCGAGCGCCGCGTCGTTCAGCCGGAAGCGCTCATAGGCGGCGGTCGCCTCGCGCACCGTCTCCTCGCAGCGGGCGATGATCCAGCGGTCCGCGAGGGTCAGCTCCGCTTTGCGAACCACATCCGGGTGCCCGCCCGCGAGGGGCCGGACCGGGCCGTCGACGTGGGAGAGGAGCAACCGGCCCATGTTCCAGAGCTTGTTGGCAAAATTCCGCCCCGCGGAGAACGAGGCATCCAGGTCTTCGGGGTCGAGGATCAGGTCGGTTCCGACGGACAGGCCGGACACCACGGTGTAGCGGAGCGCATCGGCGCCGTAGCGGGTTACCACGTCCAGTGGATCGATCCCGTTGCCAAGCGATTTGGACATCTTGCGATGGCGGGTATCCCGGACCGTGCCGTGCAGGTACACGGTCCGGAAGGGAAGGTCGTTCATGAATTCCAGGCCGGCCATCACCATCCGGGCGACCCAGAAGAACAGAATTTCCGGCGCGGTGACCAGGGTATCGCCGGGATAGAATCGGGAGAGCTCGTCTCCCGATTCGGGCCATCCCAGGCTGGAGAACGGCACCAGCTGCGAGGAGAACCAGGTGTCGAGCACGTCGTCGTCCTGGCGCACCGCGCCTTGGCACTCCGGGCACGCCGAGAGGTCGGTCCGGCTCGCCGTGATCTTGCGGCAGGTCGGCGCCAGGCAGTACCACACCGGAATGCGGTGCCCCCACCAGAGCTGCCGGGAGATACACCAGTCGCGAATGTTCTCAATCCACTGGGCGTATTCGGCCCCGCGGTGCTCCGGGATGAAGCGAAGGCTGCCATCCTGGTAGGCCTTGAGCGCCGGCGCCGCGAGGGGCTTCATCTTGACGAACCACTGATCCGAGAGGCGCGGCTCGACCACGGTATCGCAGCGGTAGCAGCGGCCGACGGCGTGCTGGTGGTTGTCGATTTTCTCCAGCAGTCCGAGCGCCTCGAACTCGGCGACCACGCGCTTGCGGGCGACGAAGCGGTCCAGGCCCCGGAATCGCTCGGGCACCGCATCGTTCATATGCGCATCGTCGGTCATCACGTTGATCGACGGAAGCCCGGCTCGCTTGCCGATGTCGAAGTCGGTCGGATCGTGCGCGGGGGTCACCTTGACGGCCCCGGAGCCGAAGGCGGGATCCACGGCCTCGTCCCCGACGATGGGGATCTTGCGGTCCACCAGCGGGAGGATCGCGTGCCTGCCGATGAGCGCGCGATAGCGTGGATCCTCCGGGTGCACCGCGATGCCGGTGTCGCCCAGTATCGTCTCGGGACGGGTGGTGGCTACCGTGATGCGGCCGCCGTCTTCGAGCGGATACCTGAGGTGCCACAGCTTCCCCTCGGTCTCGGTCTTCTCGGCCTCTTCGTTGGAGAGGGCGGTGAGGCAGCGCGGGCACCAGTTGATGATGTATTTCCCGCGATAGATCAGCGAGCGTTCGTACAGCGAGACGAACACTTCGCGCACCGCCCGCGAGAGATCCTCGTCGAGGGTGAAGTAGGCTCGGTGCCAGTCGCAGCTCGCTCCCAGCGCGCGGACCTGGTTCAGAATCGCGCTCCCGGTCTCCTCGACGTGCTGCCAGACCCGCCGCACGAATTCCTCACGGCCCAGGTCGAAGCGGGTCCTGCCCTCCTTGGCCAGCATCTTTTCCACCACGTTCTGGGTGGCGATGCCCGCGTGATCGGTGCCGGGAACCCACAGCGTATCCCGGCCCCGCATCCGCTCGAACCGGACCAGGACGTCCTGGATCGAGAGGTTGAGCCCGTGTCCCATGTGGAGCTGGGCGGTCACGTTGGGCGGGGGCATCATGATGACGTACGGCCGGGTGGACGGCGGTGTCAGGGAGGACGGAGGGCCCGGTGGGGTTCGGTCCGAGCGCGGCTCGAACAGCCCGCGGCGCTCCCACTGGCGATAGAGCTCTTGTTCGAGGCCGGTCGGGTCGTACTGGGGCGGAAGTACGCTGTCCTGATTCATGCCGAGATCGGCTCTTCGTCGAGCACGAGGTCGGGATGCGCGTCGTCCTCGCCGCGCACCAGGAGCCGGTTCACGATGGGCAGGCCACCCGAGGCGGCCTGCGCGAGCCGGGATGCGCGGGCGCGGGCCGAACGGTCAGGGACCCAGCCTCGGAGCTCGAACCCACCCCGGCCGGCGGGTACCAGAGAAAAGCGCAGGCCCGAGAGCTCCGGCGCGGATTCCAGCACGGCCAGAATAGTCACGGCGCGATCGGAGCGGCTCTCGGTTTTGGGGGCGCGTTTGAGCGAGCCGACCAGGCGTCCGACCCGGGCCGGGCCGGCGCCGCCCAGCATCTCGCCGAGCAGAAATCCGGCGGCAATTCCAGCGCCGAAACCCACCAGGGCCCAGGGCCCGATCGGGCCTCGGCCTTTGCGCCGAAGACGGCGTGTGACAGGCAGTTGCATGCGGTTAACTTAATACCCCGAATGCGCCCCGAGAATCGAGACAGGACCATGCCCGAAGCTCCCAGATCCACCGACCGACCGCCCATTGCGCGACTGCTGCTGCTCGCGCTGGTCGTGCTGACGGGCCTGGTGCTTTTCTTCGCCCTGGAACGCGCCACTCCGGCGGTCGTTACGCCGGTTGGGGTGGAGGAAAGTCGGTGAGCGCAATTCGGCTGACCCTGCCCGACGCGAGCGTCCGAGAAGTCCCGTCCGGTACCACCGGTCTCGAGTTGGCGCGTCAGATCGGTCCCGGCCTCGCGAAGGCGGCACTCGCCATTCGGGTGAATGGCCGGATCCGCGACCTCGGCCGGCCGATCGACGAGGACGCGACCGTCTCGATTCTCACCGACAAAGATCCCGATGCGCTGGAGTTGTTGCGCCACTCCGCCGCGCACGCGCTGGCCACGGCGGTGCGCGAGGTGTTCCCGCAGGCCGGTATCGGGTTCGGCCCGCCGATCGAGGATGGCTTCTACTACGACTTCGCCGTGCCGCGGCCCTTCACGCCGGAAGATCTCGAGACGATCGAAGCCGTGATGCGCGAGGTCGCGGGAAAGGATTACCCCTTCGTCCGCGAAGTGGTGAATCGCGACGAGGCCAACCGCCGCTTTGCCGACGACCCGCTCAAGCTCGAGCGCATCGCCGAGCTGGGTCCTGACGAGACCATCACGGTCTACACTGATGGCCCGTTCGTCGATCTGTGCCGAGGGCCGCATGTTCCGGGCACCGGCCGGCTCAAGCACTTCAAGCTGCTCCATGGGGCCGGTGCGTACTGGCGGGGCGACGAGAAGCGGCAGATGCTGCAGCGCATCTACGGAACCGCCTGGTTCAAGAAGGAAGATCTCGACGCCTACCTGCACCGGCTCGAAGAATCCCGCAAGCGGGATCATCGCCGGGTGGGCAAGGAGCTCGACCTGTTCATGTTCCATCCGTTCGCGCCCGGAGCGGTGTTCTGGACCGACCGCGGCACCACGATGATCAACGTGCTGAACGAGTACCTCCGCGAGCTGCAGCGAGACGGCTACAAGGAAGTGCGCACGCCGCTGCTGTACAACAAGGGGCTCTGGGAAATGTCGGGGCACTGGGGCAAGTACCGGGAGAACATGTTCCTGGTGCTGGATGCCGAAACCGGCGAGCACGATTTCTCGCTCAAGCCGATGAACTGCCCCTCGCACTACCTGATGTACCAGGCGAAGAAGCATTCCTACCGGGAGCTGCCGCTCCGGATGAACACCTACGACGTGCTGCACCGGAACGAAGTCTCCGGCGCGCTGTCGGGGCTCACCCGGGTTAGGCAGTTCCAGCAGGACGACTGCCACATCTTCCTGATGGAGCGGCAGATCGCGGAAGAAGTGAAGCGGCTGGTGGAATTCATCCAGGCCTTCTACCGGACGTTCGGCCTGACCGCCACCCTCAAGTTCGCCACCCGGCCGGAACAGCGCATCGGCGACGACGCGCTGTGGGATCGGGCCGAAGCGGGCCTTCGGGAAGCGCTCGAGTCCACCGGAATTCCCTACGACCTGAAGCCGGGTGACGGCGCCTTCTACGGGCCCAAGATCGACTTCGACGTCTCGGACTCGATCGGGCGGAAGTGGCAGCTGGGCACCATTCAGCTCGACTACGCTGCGCCCGAGCGCTTCGATCTCAAGTATGTCGGGGAGGACAACACCGAGCACCGGCCGGTGGTGATTCACCGGGCGGTGTGCGGATCGTTCGAGCGATTCATGGGGATTCTGATCGAGCACTTCGCGGGCGCGTTTCCGGTCTGGCTGGCCCCGGAGCAGGTACGGGTCATTCCGATCAGCGAGGAGCAGCGGGCCGGGGCGGAGCAGGTCACCCAGCGCCTGCGCGACGCCGGGATCCGGGCCCACCTCGATGCCGGTCATGAAACCCTGAACTACCGGATCCGCGAGGGCGAAGTGTGGAAGGTGCCCTACATGGCGATCATCGGTCAGCGGGAGATCGATGGAGACGCCGTCGCAGTGCGGGTCCGCGGGGCGGGCAACAAACAGGAAGTGATGCCGGTGGCGGCGTTCCTCGCGCGGGTCAGCGGGGAGATCAAGACCAGGGCGCTCTGAGGCGCCTTACCGCCCTGCCGACCTACCGACCTACCGACTATTTTCCCTCCGCAACTCTCAATCGAGCTCTCCGTGTCCGACGCCACAACTCCGGTCATTCTCTCCGCCTGCCGAACTCCCATCGGGAAGTACCTCGGCGGCCTGTCTTCTTTCACGGCGCCGCAGCTCGGTGCCATCGTCATCCGGGAAGCGGTCAAGCGCGCCGGCGTGGCCCCCGAGCGCCTGGACGAAGTGATCATGGGGCACGTGCTGCAGGGCGGCGCGGGCCAGGCCAGTGGCCGCCAGGCGATGATCCATGCCGGCCTTCCCGGCACTATCCCCGCGCTCACCATCAACAAGGTCTGCGGCTCGGGTCTCAAGGCTGTGATGCTCGCCGCGCAGTCGATCAAGGCCGGTGATGCCGAGTGTGTGGTGGCGGGCGGAATGGAAGCGATGAGCGCGTCTCCGCATTATGTCTTCGGTATGCGGACCGGCATCAAGGCCGGCAATCAGACGATGCTCGACGGCATGATTCACGACGGATTGTGGGATTCGTTCGGAAACGTGCACATGGGTTCCTACGCCGAGTACACCGCCCAGAAGGCCGCCGTCACGCGGGAGCAGCAGGACGAATTCGCCTACCAGAGCCATCGAAAAGCGGTGCAGGCGATCGAGTCGGGCAAGTTCGTGGCGGAAATCGTACCGGTGGAGGTCGCCTCGAAAGCCGGCAGCACCACCGTGTCTCAGGACGAGGGGCCCCGCAAAGACACGTCCGTTGTCACGCTCGCCAAGCTCAAGCCGGCATTTCAAAAGGATGGCACGGTGACGGCCGGAAACGCGCCCGGGCTCAACGATGGCGCCAGTGCGCTGGTCGTGAGCTCGCTCGCCTTCGCCAAGGCCAGCGGGATCGCGCCGCTCGCCAGGATCACCGCGTACGCGACCGGCGGCGGAGAGCCCAAGGATCTGTTCTTCGCGCCGATCGAAGCGGTCAGGAATCTGCTGAAGAAGGCCGGCACCACCATCAACGACTACGGGCTCATCGAGGCCAACGAGGCCTTTGCGGTCCAGGCACTGGCCGACGGCAATGCCCTGGGATGGGACTGGAGCCGGGTGAACGTGAATGGCGGCGCCATCGCCCTGGGGCATCCGATCGGTGCGAGCGGCGCGCGGGTACTCACCACGCTGCTGTACGCGATGCGGGAGCGCAATGTCTCTACCGGGCTGGCGACGCTCTGCCTGGGTGCGGCGCTTGTGTTTCTCGGCGGCGCCACGCGAGACCGCCGGTCCTGCAGCGTTGGGGACCTCACGCGCGAGCACTGAAAAAGATACCATACGACTGGCATGTTACTGACGCCGTTGAACCTCGGGACGCGGCGAAAGTCCAGCAGGTAGGCGCCGAGTTCAATGGCCATCCTTCCTAGGAGCTGCAAAGGCTCCTCACCGGTCTGACAGCCGTGCCTGCGCGACCGACCCCGCAACTTGCTGGCTTGAGGCGTCCTATGCGAGGGTTCTGCTGTGTCGCCGGAGCTTCCCCTTGGAGAAACGCTCGACTGGAGCGGGGCGCGAGCGCCCCTGCCGACGACGCTCCAAGGCGCGTACGCCGTGGTGCGTCCGGTGGACGCCACGCGCGACGCCGAGCCGCTGTATGCGGTGTCG
>JBEPVJ010000002.1:0-20311 GCA_041691095.1 Gemmatimonadales bacterium | reverse complement strand
CCGGGTCGAGGAAGGCTACTTCCATCCCCTCACCAACCTCGCGCGCCGCACCGAGGAGGTCGGTGAGCTGGCGCGTGAAATCAATCACCGATTCGGCCAGAAGACCAAGAAGCCCGAGGAGGTCGAGGGCGACATGGCGATGGAGCTGGCCGACATCCTGTTCGTGGTGATATGCATCGCAAATCGGGAAGGCATCGATTTGCAACAGGCCTTCGACCGGATGATGGACAAGGTGGACCGCCGCGACACCTCGCGCTGGACCTTGAAGCAGCCGGAAGCCGGCAAGTAGGCCGCGGGGCTACTCCGCACGCAGCGCGATCAGCGGATCGATCCGGGTGGCGCGGCGCGCGGGGACATACGCGGCCACCAACGCAACGGTCAGGGTGACCCCCACCGCTCCCAACAGCGTCACTGGATCTCCAGGCTTCAGCTCGAAGAGCAAGCTTCCCGCCAACCGGCCCAAAGCAAGCGCACCAGCCACACCGACCACCAGGCCGGCGAGGACCGGCCGTGCCGCGCGGACCACGCCATTCATGGTGATGGCGGTGGCCGGTGCGCCGATTGCGATACGCAGCCCGATTTCGCGGGTACGCTGCGCCACCGCGAAAGCTACGACCGCGGTGATCCCCGCCGCCGACAGCAGCAGCGCGATGGCCGCGAAGACTCCCAGCAGCACCGACCGGATACGGGGGAGCGCGAGACTGTCATGGACCACATCACTCCAGGCGCGCCCGGTAAATGGAAGGCTCTTGTCTACGGCCGCGAGCCGGGTCTTCAGGTCCGCGAGGACGGACTCGATCGGCAAACTGGAATGCACCACCAGGGCATGGCCCCAGCCCAGACGCTGGCGATAGGTGTAGTAGATGGCGGGTTCGGGCTGATTCACCAGTGCATCCTGCCGGTTGTCACCCACCACGCCGACAATCGCCGCCCACGGATCATTGCCGGAATCCATCCCGGGAAATCGCACCCGGTGGCCGAAGGGATCGTCCGCGCCAAGATATTTCCGCACGAACGCCTCGTTCACCACGGCCACATAAGGCGCTCCGACCACGTCGGATTCCTGAAACTCTCGGCCCTTCCGCAGCGGAATCTCGAGCGTACGGAAATAGTCGGGGCTCACGATCCGGAAGTCAGCTACCGTAGGCGGGCCTCCATTGGCCGACGGGGTTCCTTCGACTTGGGCACTTCCGTTGGGATTGTCGGACCAGAGGGGGAGCGCGCTGGTGATGGCGGCGGCGATAGTGCCGGGTCGCGCTCGTACTTCAGCCAGCAACCGGTCGTAGGCCAGTGCAACCGATTCCTCCGTGGGCGTGGGCGACCCGGCTCCGGTACGAAGGGGGAGATCCATCACGGCTCGCCCGGCAACGGCGAATCCTGGATCAACGCCGGACAAGCGCAGGAGGCTACGACCCACCAGACCGGCGCCGCTCACGAGAATGACGGCGAGCGCCACTTCCGCGCTCATCAACAGGTCGATCAAGCGCCGACTCGAACGCCCGCTGGTTCCCCCGCGGGTTACCGTGAAGGTTAGAAGCCCGCCGCTGGCCCGCCATGCGGGAGCCAACGAGGAGGCAAGACCAACCAGCACCGCGAGCGCCATCGCGAACCCGGCCACCCGCGGATCGAGCGGCAGATCCTTCACGAATGGCAGCATGCGCGCGATCCAGCTTCCCATCAGTCCCCGGAGCACACCGGCGAGGAGCAGCCCGGCCGCGCCGCCGGTCAAGGTGACGAGCAGATTCTCCGCGGCGAACCGCCGGATGATGTCGCCGCGGCGCGCGCCCAGTGCCAGACACACACCGACCTCGCCCTGCCGCCGCACGGCACGGGCCAGCGTCAGGTTGGTGAGGTTCACGGCGGCGATCAGGAGAACCAGGAGCACCGCCCCCTGCAACAGGAGCAGCACCTTCCGGCTGTCGCCCAGCAGCTGATCTCGAAAGGGAATCACCAGGGCACCGGTGGCCACGAAATCATCCGGCTTTTCGTCGGCGACGAGACGCCGAGTGGCGGCGCTCAAGTCGCGCTGTGCGGTCTCCGCCGAAATGCCCGGCGCCAGCCGCGCCACAACTCGCCAGTTATGGGCGGTGCGGCTGGTTCCGCGAATACGCTGCTCTGCGGGACGCCAGAGGTCGGCATCGCTCGGGAAGTTGAACGTTCGCGGCATGATGCCGACCACGGTGACCGGTTCGCCGTCGAGGTGGATGATTTTCCCTACCAGCGAGGGGTCGGCCCCGAAACGCCGGCGCCAGAGACCCTCGCCGATGGTCACGACCGGCGGCCCGCCCTTCCGCGCCTCATCCTCGCTGAACCAGCGACCCGTCATCGGCTTGAGACCGAGCACGTCGGCAAAGGGTCGGGAGACATAGGCGCCCCGCAGGTATTCGGGATCTCCCGTCTCCGAAAGAATGACCTGGGTCCCCGAAAAATAGCCGAGCCGGGGGAACAGTCGGGTTTCGGTGCTCCAGTCGGTGACGTTGAGATCGGCCACACTCATCCGGGTGCCCTTGTTGGACATTTCCCAGAGGTACACCATCCGGTCGGCGTCGGGATAAGCGAAAGGACGGAGGAATGCCGCGTTGAGGACGGTGAACATTGCGGTGGAGGCCCCGATGCCCAGCGCGACGATCAACACGCCACCCAGCGCAAATCCCGGCTGGCGGATCAGGCTCCGGGCCGCAATGCGGATGTCCTGCAGCAGTCTTTGCATATGCTCCGTTCTGCGGGTCGCACCTCGGGCGCGGGCATCAATGACTTGAACGGTTTTTGCGATCCGGTAACGGTCGCCGAAGCGGCGTTCGGCCTCCCGCCGGGCACCCACGGGATCCATGCCCTCGCCGATCAGCTCTTCGATCAACAGATCGAGGTGCAGCGTGAGCTCATCGGCGAGGTCGGACGCATGGGTGGCGCGCCCGGTGGCAAGGCGGAAGAGCCGGCCCCGCAGTCTCATGTCTGTCCGCGTGCGGCGACCATGATCTTGGACACGGCGCTCACGTATCGGGTCCAGCTCGATTCCTCGCGGCGCAGCTGTTCCTTCCCGAGCCGGCTGATCTGGTAGTACTTGGCGCGCCGATTGTTTTCGGTGACGCCCCAGTCGGATTCGATCCAGCCCTTCCGCTCCATGCGGTGCAGCGCCGGATACAGAGCGCCTTCTTCGATCTCGAGGGCGTTGTCGGTGGCCTTCCGGATCCACCGCGCGATGGCGAATCCGTGCATGGCCCCCCACGAGAGGGTCTTGAGGACCAGGAATTCCAGCGTGCCCTGCAGGAGATCGACGGGTTGTGGCGGCATGGCCCTCACCTAAACGGATTAGGCCAAACTACGCTCGACTCACCTAAACCGTCAAGGGGAGAATCAATCCGAGCGGATAGCCACCATCGGGTCGATACGGAGGGCGCGCCGGGCCGGCACCACGCAGGCGGCGGCGGCTACCAGGACCAGGACCGGCGGCGCGGCGAGGAAGGTGAAGGCATCGCGCGCGGAGATGCCGTAGAGGAGCGCATCCATGAGCCGGGAGAGCGCCAGCGCGCCGCCCAGGCCGGCGAGCACGCCCCAGAGCACCGGGGAGGCGGCCTGCCGCATCACCAGCGCGAGCACTCCCTGCCGGCGCGCTCCCAGCGCAATTCGTACCCCGATCTCGCGGGTGCGCGACGCGGTGACATAGGAGAGGACGCCGTAGATCCCGATCGCGGCGAGGAGGAGCGCAAAGGCTGCGAAGCCTCCGAGCAGCGTCATGATAAAGCGGCGTTGCCGCAGGGTGTCGTCTCGCTTCTGAGTCATGGTGGACACGTCAGCGGGGACGTCGGGGTCAGTCTGGCGAAAGGCCGAGCGAACCGCGGCGCTCACTTCGGCGGGATCTCCGGCGGTATGAGCGACCAGTGTCATCCCCTGCAGGCGATCAGGGCGCTGGCGGAAGTAGACGAAGTGCTCCGGCTCCGGCTTCGCCTCGAGCGTCCAGTAGCGAACGTTGTTGACGACGCCGATCACCGTGAGCCAGACATCGGGATGCCAATCCCAGCTCTTGGCTCGGAACCGCCGCCCGACGGGATCTTGTCCCTTCCAGTACTTATCGGCCATTGCCTGGTTGATGATGGTCACGTGCGGGTGGGTCGAGTCATCGGCGGTGGTGAACCCGCGCCCGCGCAGGAGATGCAGATCCATGGTCTTGAAATAGTCATCGGTGACCAGCCGGTAGCCGCCGGTGGGAGTTCCCTCCTGGCCTTCGATCTCGAGGTACCCGCTGGTGCCGAGGCCAAGGGGAATGGCGCTGGCAGCGGCGGCGGAGCGGACGCCCGGGGCGGCGCGGACGCGGTCCAGCAATCGCTCCCAGAAGACCAGACCGGTCTCGGGCGTCGGGTAACGCGATCGCGGAAGGAATACCTCGGCGGTGAGCACATCCTCCATGCGCGCGCCAGGATCTTCGCTGAGGACTCTGCCGAAGCTGTGGATCAGCAGTCCGGCTCCGATGAGCAACATCAACGAAAGACCGATCTCCGCGGAAACCAGGGCCCACCCTGCGCCGGCTCGGCGTCGGCTGCTGCCGCCGCCGGCGCTCCCCAGCGCGGAGCGCAGCTCGAGCCGAGAGCCCAGAATGGCCGGAAGGAGTCCAATGCCAAGCCCAACGATCACCGAGAGAGCGAGTGCGGTGACGACCACGGTGAGATCGGGAGCGAGGTCGCGCAGCGGCAGGAGACCGGCGGGCGCCAAGAGCACTAGAGACTTGAGAAGCACCAACGCCAGCCCCAATCCCAGAAGGCCTCCGGCCACGCCAACGAGGAGGTGCTCGGTCAGCAACTGGCGGAGAAGGCGACCGCGACTGGCGCCCAGCGCGGTGCGGAGACCCATTTCCCGTTCTCGCTGAATGCCCCGCGCCAGTCCGGCGCTGGCGAGGTTGGCGCACCCGACCAGCAACACGAACAGAACCGACACCTGCACCAGGAGCAGGTAGGTCCTGATGCCGTCG
Organism: Gemmatimonadales bacterium; assembly: GCA_041691095.1. Classification (GTDB taxonomy): domain Bacteria; phylum Gemmatimonadota; class Gemmatimonadetes; order Gemmatimonadales; family GWC2-71-9; genus JABFSM01. The sequence continues at coordinate 15,348 of JBEPVJ010000002.1, read as the reverse complement.
CTGAGCTCTTCGGCGAGCGGGCGCACCGAGATCGTCGCCGTCTGATTTTCCGTCTCGTTGGGGAAGGCCGCCTTGAGCCGCGCGGCGATCAGATCCATTTCTTGGCGCGTGGACTGGAGCGTCGTACCGTTTCGGAGCCGGCCGATCACCTGGTCGTTGATCGCATTGCGGGTCCACCGCACCCCTTGGAAGCTTCGCGATGCCCACACCTCAGTGCCCTGAGGGAAATCGAAGGTTCCCGGCATGATGCCGGCGACGAGATAGTCGCTCCCATCGCCGAGGGAGAGGTGTCGGCCCACGATACCCGTGTCGCCGCCGAACGCCCGCCGCCACAGGCCATAGCTCAGAACGATGGTCGCGGGATGGTCGCCGGTCTGGTCCGCCGGGGCGATCGACCGGCCCGCCATCGCCATCACGCCCAGAATCGGAAAAAACTCTCCGCTGACGGTCGTGAGCGAAACCCGCTGCGGATCGTTGCCGCCGAGCAGATTGCCGCGCCGGGTATTGTAGGTGGCGAGGAGATCGAAGCTGTGATTCTGCTGCTTCCAGTCGAGAAAATTGGGAACCGACACCGGTATCGCCTGACCCTCGCGGGTTACTCCTCGTACCGCCATAATCCGGCCCGGGTCGTGAAACGGCAGCGGCTGAATCAGCGTGGCATTCACGAGGGTGAACACGGCAATGGTGCCGCCGATTCCAAGGGCGAGCGTCAGCAGCGCGACCGCGGTATAGGCCGGCGCGCGCGCCAGGGAGCGCGCCGCAAAGCGGAGGTCCCGCCGGAGATCGTCGACCGGGGTCAGGCCGTGCGCATCGCGGACCTCTTCCCGCGCCACCGTGGTGCTGCCGAATCGTCGCGACGCCTCGCTCGTGGCGGCGGCCGGCGCCAACCCCCGCGCCTGTTGCTTGGCCGCTTCCATCTCGAGGTGGAAGCGAATCTCCTCTTCGACGTCGGCATCGAACCGGCGCCGGGTGAGCAGCGCGCGGAGCCGGCGAAACAACCGGGATGGCGTCAGCACAGGGTCGTCCTCCGAGCCGTGATTCCTGTCGACGATCGACAAGAGTGAGCGCAACGCGAGCCGCGAATACCGCCCGGCCGGTTCATGCGGTCTGGATTCGGGAGCCGTGCAGGACTTCGCGAACCGCGCCAGCGTAGCGTTCCCAGGCGGCCCGCTCGGCGGCCAGCTGTTTGCGGCCCGCCGGGGTCAATCGATAGAATCGCGCCCGGCGATTGTTCTCCGAGATCCCCCACTCCGCGGCGACCCAGCCCCGGTCTTCGAGGCGATGCAGCGCCGGGTAAAGCGAGCCCTGATTTACCTCGAGGACGCTGCGGGACCGCTCCAGGATCCGCTGCGAGACCGCCCATCCGTGCATCGGCCCGGGGAGCAGGGTCTGGAGCACCAGCAGATCGAGGGTGCCCTGCAGCAAATCGGGAGTGGAGGCCATGCTGAGAGAATGCCGCTCTTCTTGTCGATTGTCAACAAGAGGGAGCATCAGCTACTCCCAGTCTTTCGGCTCACTGCGCAGCTCCTCGAGCAGGATCAGATAGCTGGCGTACCGTTGGGGATCCACGACTCCGGATTTGCTGGCCTCGCGAATGGCGCAGGCCGGCTCGTCGCGATGGGTGCAGTCGGCGAATTTGCAGCGATCGATGAGGTTCCGCATTTCGGGAAAGCAGCTGGCGAGCTCCCGCGGCTCAATGCCCCAGAGCCCGACGTCGCTGAAGCCGGGCGTATCGACCAGCCAACCACCCCCGGGAAGCGGGACCAGCACCGCGGCGACGGTGGTATTCTTGCCGCGGCGATTCTTGGCGCTGACCTCGCCGGTGCGCAGCGCGAGTCCGGGCTGAAGCCGGTTGAGGATGGTGGACTTCCCCACCCCGGAGGCGCCCGTCAGGAGTGATTCCTTGCCGCGGAGCTCCGCGAAGAAGGGCTCCAGGCCTTCTCCGGTCTTGGCGCTGACGAGAAAGACATCATAACCCGCGTGACGGTAACGAGCCGCCAGCGTGTCAGCCGAGCCGAGCTCCGACTTATTGATGACCAGGGCCACCGGAATCTCGTTCGCCTCCGCGATGGCGCAGAGCCGGTCGATCAGCTGGGGGATGGGCTGGGGATTGGCCGCGGAGGCAACGACATACACCCGATCGAGGTTGGCCGCGACCGGACGGTTACTCCGGCCGGAAGGAGTGCGCCGTTCGAGCAGGTTGCGCCTGGGTTCGACGCCCGAGATCCCCAGGGTTCCCAGCTCGTCCCCCTGGTCGAGAGTCACCCGGTCTCCCACCACCACGCGATCATAGCGGCTCCGCTTGGCCTTGCCTCGGAGCACCGCCAGCACCTCTCCGCTGTCGGTGGCGACGCGAAACGTGCCGCCCTCACGCTCCAGCACCAGCCCGGTCCGCCCGCTCACCACTCACCCGGCTGGGCGGCGATGGCGGCGTCGAGCTCGGCCTTCACGTCGAAGAGGGAGAACGTCTTGAGGCGCTCCTCGGCTTCTTCGGGAGTTCTGCCCCAGGCGAGGGGACCTGATTCCACGTGGCCGGCCGGCGCGTCACCACCGGGGTTCCACCTCACGAAGAGGAGGGCCGCGCCGTAGCGTCCCTTCTCGTCGGGCTCGTCGTCGACCCACACCGCGACCGAATAGGCGTGCCCGTCGCTGCCTCCAAAAGCGGAGGCGCGCTCGTGGCGCTTCATGTATCCGCCCAGCGTCAGCTCGGGGTCGATGTGCGTGATAGGCCCTCCCGGACCACGTTGCCGAATATGAATGCGATATTGGCCGGGCGCTCGGCGAGGCGCCGCATCAGGTACGGATACCATTGGGTCCCGAACGGAACGTACACCCGCATGCGCCAGCCACGGGCGCGCAGGCCGGTCTGCAGGTCGCGGCGTATCCCGTAGAGCATTTGGAACTCGAAGCGCTCGGGACCGATCCGATTGGACCGGGCGAATGCTTCGGCGTGCTCGATGATCTTGACGTCGTGGGTGGCGATGCCGGGGTAGTTCCCCCGCAGCAGGAGCTGTTCCAGCAGGCGCACGTAGTGGGCGTCGACATCCTTCTTGGAGGGATACGCCACGGTATCCGGCTCGAGGTAGGCGCCCTTGCAGAGCCGGACCCGCGCGCCGAGCAGGATCAGCCGCTCGATATCCCCGGTGGACCGGCGTAGCGCCGACTGGATCACGACACCCACATGGGGCCCGAATTCGGGATAGAGCCGCTGCGCGAAGAAGTCGAGGGTCCGCTGGGTGTACTCCGACGATTCCATGTCGAGCCGCACGAAGCCGCCGAGGGCGCGGGCCCGCTCCAGAATGCGCCGCATGTTCCTCTCGCAGAGCCCCGGGTCGATATCGAGCCCCATCTGGGTGAGCTTCACCGACGCGTTGACCTCGACCCCCGCTGCCGCCATGCGGTCCAGCAGCTCGAGATACTCTTCGCACGCCGCTTCGGCCGCGGCGGCTTCGGCCACGCTCTCGCCGAGGATGTCGAGCGACCCGGTGATGCCCCGGCCCTTCAGCCCCACCGCCGCGGTGACGGCGGTTTCCACCGATTCCCCGGCGACGAACCGCGACGCGAAGCGCCACGCCAGGCGATTGTGGCGAAAAAATTTGAAGACGGTTGGCTGTCGGGAGAGCCAGAGCAGCGGCTTGCGTAACACGAGGATCCTATCGCCTGAGCCGAAGCCGTGCGACGCAGCCTCGGCGATCGGTACGGTTATGCAGAGTGATCCCGCCGCCGTGCGCTTCCGCCACCTGCCGGCAGAGCACCAGGCCGATGCCGGTGCCGTTGGGTTTGGTGGTAAAAAACGGGACGAAGAGATTGGCGGTGGTGGGCAGTCCGGGCCCTTCGTCCCGGACTTCGACTTCCAGCGTGTCGTCGCGAACCGCCCAGGTCACTTCCGCCGCCCCGCCGGTGGCCTGCGCCGCCTCGGTGGCATTCTTGATCAGATTGATCAGCACCTGGTCGAGCTGGTCGCCGTCGGCGCTGATGCTCACCGCGGGCCCCTCCACGAGCCGCACCGGGAGGCGGCTTTCGAGCCGTACTACCCGACGCACCCATTCCCCCACGTCGAGCGGCGCCATGGTCGGAGGCGGGAGCTTGGCCAGGCGCGCATACGAGGCCATAAAGCGGTTGAGCGCATCGGAGCGGGCGCGAATGACGTCGAGACCCTTATGCAGATCGTCTTCCCAGTCGATGGGGCGAGGCTCGCGGTCCAGCAAGCTGGTCAGCGTGCCGGCCAGCGAATTGATCGGCGCCAGCGAGTTGTTGATCTCGTGGGAAAGTACCCGCACCAGGCGCTGCCAGACCTGACGCTCCTCGGCGCGAAGCACGCGGCTGATATCGGCGAGTACTACCATGTCGAGGGGGAGGCCGCCCTGCCGGAACGGGCGCCGCCGGACTTCCCATTTTCCCGTGGCGGCGCCGGGAACCGCCATCTCCAGGATGCGCGGCGTGTCTCCCTCGAGTGTCTGGGTCAGTCCTAGCTGGTCGGCGGTGCGCCCGATGAGCCGCTCGGCGGGCTGACCGAGCAGACGCTCTCCGGCACGGTTGGCCAGGCGGAGCGAGCGTTCGGCGTCGAAGGCGAACACCGCGACGTCGATTTCTTCCATGACACGCCGGAGCAGCGCGTCGGCCTCCAGCGCGCCCAGACGCTGTTCGCGCAGCGTTTCCTGGAGCGCGTTGACTTCGCGGCGGACCGCTCCGAGAACGTCATCGCTTTCCTCCTCCCGCGCGCGCAACGTGAAATGCCCTTCGCGCAGGCCGGCAAGGAGATTGGCGATCACCTGCAAGGGACGGATGACCCGAAGCTGTGCCGCACGCGCCGCCACCAGCCAGAGCACCAGCAGAGCGCCGAGGAGCGTCCCCCGCAGCAGGCCGGAGGCGGGAACCTGCCAGAGGAGAATGGTGGCGACGATCAACGCCGGAAGGCCCGCGAGCAGCGCGAGCAACAGGATCCGGCGGTCGTGGGCGAGAGTCACGGAACAAAGGTAAGAGGGTAGCGGTCAGAGCCCATAGCGCTGGAGGCGCCGATAGAGTGCCGAACGCGACAGTCCGAGCGCCTTCGCGGCGAGGCTCACATTCCCATCGTGCTTTGCGAGGGCCTGACGGATCGCCTCCCGCTCCAGCTCCTCGAGGTTCATTCCCGCCGCGTCGACCCCCGCACGAGGTGCCGGAGCAGAGAGTGCGAAGTCCCCAGCGTCGAGAACCTCCTGACGCGCCAGGAGCACGGCGCGCTCGACGGCGTGATCGAGCTCCCGCACATTCCCCGGCCAATCGTACCCGCGCAGCAGCACCGCGGCGTCATCAGTGAACCCGCCCCGGGGCTTTCCGTAACGATCCGAGTGCCGCCTGAGGAAATACTGGGCCAGCGGCAGAATGTCTTCCCGCCGCTCGCGGAGCGGGGGCAGCTTGATCTCGATGGTGTTGATGCGGAAGAGCAGATCCTCCCGGAAACGGCCCGAGGTCACCTCGGCCTTGAGATCGGCATTGGTGGCGGCGATCACCCGCACATTCACCTTGCGGGTCTGGGACGAGCCGACCCGCTCCAGCTCACCGGTCTGCAGCACGCGCAGCAGCCGGGACTGCTGCGAGAGACCGATGTTGGCGATTTCATCGAGGAAGAGCGTGCCGCCGTCGGCCAGCTCGAAGCGGCCGGCCCGATCAGTCTTGGCGTCAGTGAACGCTCCTTTCACATGGCCGAACAGCTCGCTCTCGAACACGCCCTCCGAGAGTCCGCCCACGTTCACCACCACCAGCGAGCGCTCCCGGCGCCGGCTGGCGGCGTGAATCCATCGCGCCACGACTTCCTTGCCGGTACCGTGCTCACCGGTGACCAGCACGTTTGCGTCGCTGGGAGCGATGCGCTCCATCAGCTCGAGAACCGGGCGCATCCCGGGAGACTCGGCGACCAGATCGGGGAGCCCGCTCCGGCGGAGGAGCTGGGTTTCCTGCTCCAGGCGCTGGGTGGCCCGGAGGGCCCGGGTGAGTTCGACCTGCGTCTTGAGGGTCGTGAGCAGGCGCGTGTTGTCCCACGGCTTCTCGATGAAGTCCCGCGCGCCGAGCCGCATCGCCTCGACCGCCTTGTCGACGCTGCCCCAAGCGGTCATCACGATGACCGGGAGGGTCGGGTCAGTTGCACGGATCCGCGAGAGAAGGTCGAGCCCCTCCCGGCCGGAGGTGGTGTCGCGAGTGTAGTTGAGATCGATGAGGGCGGCGTCGGCCTGTTCGCGCTCCAGCAGCGCGATAACGCCTTCGGGCACATGGGCCGTGGCCGTCCGATAGCCCTCCGCCTTGAGCAGCAGGCGGAGCGCTTCGACGACATCGGCCTGATCATCGGCTATGAGTACGAGGGGGGAGGGCAACGAGGAGCCTATTCCCTGACCATCCATCCATCCTTCACCTGCACGATGCGCTTACTGAACTTCGCGTTGTCCTCGGAATGGGTTACCTGCACGATCGTGGTGCCTTCCCGATTGAGCCCGCGGAAGAGCTCCATGATCTCGCGCGCCTGCGCTGAGTGAAGGTTGCCGGTCGGCTCGTCGGCCAAGATCAACTTCGGCTTGGCCACCACCGCGCGCGCCACGCCTACGAGCTGCTGCTGCCCGCCAGACAGCTGGTTGGGGTAGAGATCCTTCTTACCCACGATTTGAAAGCGGTCCAGGATATCCGCAACCATCGCCTGCCGCTCGGCCTTCGGCACGTCCCGATAGGAAAGCGGCGTCTCGATGTTCTCGTAGACCGTCAGGTCGTCGATGAGGTGATACTGCTGGAAGACGAAGCCGATGTACTGGCGGTTGAGCTCGGCCCGCTGCTTGGGCTTGAGCTGGTGAACCGGGTGCCCGGCAAAGTCGTAGAAGCCGGTCCAGCCGGCATCGAGCATGCCCATGATGCCGAGCAGCGTGGACTTTCCCGCGCCGCTCGGCCCCATGATGGTGACGAATTCGCCTTCCTCGATGGTCAGATCGATCTGGCGGAGCACCCAGGTCCGGGATGGCCCGGTCTGATAGAATTTTTCGACGTTCTGGAGCTGAATCATTGAGGCTCGCTATGAGACGCTGAGAGCTAAGACGTTGAACGCCAAGAGGCGCAATCTAACAGACCCATGGAGCATCGACCTCGGGAGCTATTCACTCCGGAGCGCGACGATGGGGCTCACCCGCGCCGCCCGTCGCGCCGGGAGAATACTCGCCACCACCGCGACCACCGCGAGGAGGAGCGCCAGCCCGGCAAAGGTCACGGGGTCGGCTGGGCTCAGGCCGAAGAGCTGACTCCGAAGCAGCATGCCGGCACCGAGGGAGAGTACGCCACCGACGACCAGACCGATCGTCGTTAGGCGCAAACCCTGGCGCATGACCATGCCGACCACTCCACGACTGTCGGCCCCGAGCGCAAGGCGCACGCCGATTTCCCGGGTGCGCTGGTTCACCGAGTAGGACATCACACCGTAAAGGCCGATCGCCGCGAGCAGCAGGGCCACGCCACCAAAGAGTGCCAGCATTCGCGCGCCCATCCGCTGTCCGATGGTGGCCGGGATGATCTGCTCGCTCATGCTGCGCGGATCGAGAAACGGGAGCGTCGGCTCGGCCGCAGCCAGGCTCTTGCGTAACGGCTCCACCATCGTCGTGGCCGGGCTGGCCGTCCGGATGTGCAGCGCGAATTCCGAGTGATAACGCTGGGCGACGGGATAGTAGATAAAGGAGTAGGGCGCCTCGGTGAGCTGGCGGTGCTTCGAGTCCTGCACGACGCCGACGACGGTAAGCTTGGTGCTACCGCGGGAGAATTCTTTGCCGAGCGCGTCCTGACCCGGCCAGAAATGCTTGACGAACGCCTCGGTGACCACGGCGACCGGCGCCTGGCCCTCGCGATCCTGCTCCTCGATCGGCCGCCCGCGTATCATGCGGAGGCCCATCGTTTCGAAATAACCCGGGCTTACGCGGGCGTACTGCACCGACATGTTCTCGTCTTTGGCCGGCGCGTATCCGCTGACGGAGATGCCGGAGGAGGAGCTGCCACCAAAGCCGAGCGGCACGAAATCGCTCACGGACGCACCCAGGACACCGGGCGTCGCACGGACCCTCGCGAGCACCCGGTCGATCATCTGCGGTCCAACCGAGTCTGCCACGCCAGCGAGGTGCAGGTCGGTGGAGACCAGCAGCAGGCGATCGGGGTCCCGGAAGCCGAGATCCACCTGCTGGGCCCGGGCGAGCCCGCGCAGAAAGAGGCCCGCGCAGACCAGGGCCACCAGCGAGAGGGCCACCTGGCCGGCCACCAGCGCTCCCCGGAGCCGCCCGCGCGATGCGCTCCCGGTGGCGACGTCCTTGAGGACCGGTATCAGGTTGGGCCGCGAGGCGCGCAGCGCCGGCATCAGGCCGAACAGCACCACCGTCACCAGCGTCATCACCATGCTGAACACGATGACCCGGACGTTGAGACTGGTCTCGAAGTCGATCGGGAAAGGCGCCGGTGGAATGAACGTCTTTACGGCGTTCCGGCCCCAGAACGCCATCAGCAGTCCCGCGCCCCCGCCGGCAAAGCCGAGCAGCAGGCTCTCGGTGAGCAGCTGACGGACGATCATGCCACGGCTGGCCCCGATGGCCAGTCGGACTCCCACCTCCTTCTGCCGCGCGGTGGCGCGGGCCAGCAGCAAGTTGGCCACGTTGGCGCAGGCGATCAGCAGCACCAGACCGGTGACTCCGAGCAGGGCCCCCATCACCGGAAGCAGCACCGCGGAGGCACCTTGGGACTGGAGCGAAGCGAGCACCGGATAGTTGAGGTCGCGCGGAAAGAGGAGGTCCACTTCTTTACCGACCCGCTCCATGTCCTCTGCCGCCGCCGCGGCCGTTACGCCGGGCTTGAGCCGCGCGATGGCGTCGAGCCATTGCGATCCGCGATCTTCCCAAGGACTTCCGCCGTCCAGCAGTGTGCGGGTCGTGACCGGGACGTAGAGATCCATATTCAGCCCGACGTAGGCCCCGCCGAATTTCGGCGCCGCGATGCCAATCACCGTAAAATCGTGGCCGTTCAGATTGAGTTTTCGGTCGAGCAGGGCGGGATCCCCATGGAACCGGCGCTGCCAGTACGAATAGCCGAGCACCACGACCGGCGTCGCCTCCCGCTCTTCCTCGGCACGGAACCCCCGGCCGGCCACCATCGGCACGCCCAGCACGTCGAAATAGTTGGCCGAGGCGCTGAGGCCCCAGGCCCGTTCGGTGGCGCCGTCGATCCGGATACCGACCTGCGCCATGTTGAAGACGGTCAAGCCGTCGAAGACGCGAGCACGCGGAGTCCAGTCGCGGTACGATGGATACGAGACCGAAAATGTGCCGCCCCCCGGCGAGCGAGTATGCACGTAGGTGAGCCGCGAGGCGTTCCGCACCACCGGCAGCGGGTTCAGTATCCAGCGGTCGGTCCAGGCAAAGATCGTGGTGACCGCTCCGATGCCGAGCCCGAGGCTTGCGACGGCAACGGCGGTGAATCCGGGGGCGCGGGTCAGGGCGCGCGTCGCGTAACGTAGGTCCTGCAGGAAGTTTCCCATTATTCACTCCGTAGTGCGACGAGTGGATCGATCCGCGCGGCGCGGCGGGCCGGCAATAGCGCGGCCCAGAGCGCCACGCCCAGAAACGCCAACACCACTCCGGCGAAGGTCGCCGGATCAGTTGGACTCACTCCGGTCAGGAAGGCCTTGAGTAGGCGGGTGACCGCGAGCGCCGTTATCAGACCGATGCCGACTCCGACCACGACCGGGCGCATACCGTTACGCACCATGAGGCGGACGACGTCGCGCCGGGCCGCGCCCAGTGCGACCCGCACCCCGATCTCCCGGGTGCGCTGGCTCACGCTGTATGCCACGATACCGTAAATCCCCATCGCCGCCAGCAGCAGGGCAACGCCCCCGAAGCTGCCCAGCACGATCGCCGCGACCCGCTGAGGGAGCAGCGTCAGCGCCAGGTGCTCCTCCAGGGTTTGCGCGCTGAAGATGGGAAGATCGGGGTCGACCGAGAGCAGGCTGGACCGCACCGCGCGCAACGCGGCCGCAGGCTCACGATGGACCCGCGCCACCAGCGTCAATATCGGGGAATACTCCTGCGCAAGCGGAAAATAGACGAACGGCGTCGGGTCCTCGGTCATCGACTGGTATTTTCCGTCTCGGGCCACTCCCACGACGGTCAGAAACGGCCCGGCCGGTCCTTGGACGCTGAGACCCTGCCCGAGCGGGTCGGCCCTGGGCCAGAACCGCCGCGCGAAGCTCTCGTTCACCACGACGACTCCGGGAGCACCGGATCCGTCGCGCGTATCGAGCCCACGGCCCCGGACGATGTCCACCTGCATCGTCTCGAAGTAACCATCCGACACAGTGGCATACGGGAACTCGAGGGCATCGCCGGGCTGCCGCGCGTAGTCCCGGATGTTCATGGCTCGCCGCTCACTACCGCCCAACGCCAGTGGCACGAGGGAGGTCCAGGCGGCACTCTGAATTCCCGGAGTAGCGCGCAGCCGCCGCAGCGCCGCCGACGTCAGCGCCTGGGCCCGCTCCCGGGAATAGCCATTGAGTGACAGGTCGACACTCGCCAGCGCGCCGGCCCGCGCGCCGAAGCCGGGATCGATGGCGTTGGCCCGGCCCAGGCTGCGGAGAAAAAGGCCCGCGGCAATCAGCAGAAGAAACGAGAGCGCCACCTGGCCCACGATGAACGCCTCGCGCATTCCGGCTCGCACCACGCGACCACCGGATGCATCATCCTTGAGCGCGGGGGCCAGCGCCGGACGGGATGCCTGCATCGAAGGGACCAGTCCCAGCAGCACCCCGGTCACGACCGAGATCGCGGTTGCGAAGGCGATAACCCGGAAGTCCACCGGAAGCTCCAGCCGCACCGGCACCCCGACCGGCGGCTGGAATTGCTGCAGCAGCTGGGTCATCCACGCCGTGATCAGCAGACCCAACCCGCCACCGATGCATGTGACCAGGGCGCTTTCGGTAACGAACTGGCGAATCAACCGGCTCCGGGTCGCGCCGAGCGCCAGCCTAATCGCGATCTCGCGGCGGCGCGCGGCGGCCCGCGCCAGGAGCAGACCGGCGAGATTGGCGCAGGCCACCAGGAGCACCAGACCCACCACCACCATGAGCAGCATCGAACCCGCCACGGCCGGGCCGCGGGCATCGGGTGGCGCGATCCGGATCCGCGACTCGGTGAGCAAGGTCAGCCGGCGGCCGGCGCCGCGCACGTCGGTCCACTCCCGGGGATGCTCGCGATGCAGCCCCTCCGCGAGCACGGCCATTTCGCTCTGTGCCGCGGCAGAAGCAGTCCCCGGCTTGAGGCGCCCGGTCAGATTGAATGAACGATTGCCGCGACTCCACGGGTCCCGTGAAGGATCCAGCACCGACTGCATCGGGGCCGGCATCCAGACGTCGAGCTTGAGCCCCCGTAAAATTCCCTGGAATCCCGCCGGCATGACTCCGATCACCGTCATCGGGCGTCCGCTTATCGTGACGGTTCGTCCCAGCACATGGGGATCGCTTCCGAAACGGCTCCGCCATACTGCGTCGCTCAGCACCGCCACCGCGATCGGGTGCAGCGGATCGCCTTCGTCAGGGATGAATCCCCTGCCCAGGATCGGCCGTACGCCAAGGAGCTCGAAATAGTTGGGGCTCACCAACTCGGCGGCGAGGCGCTCGGTGACCCCCTCGGAGGAGATGCTCACCGGCTGCATGGCGTGCGCTGCCAGGCCGCTGAGCGTTTGGCTTCGCGCCGAAATATCGAGGTAGTCGGCGTAGGCGGACGCTCCGAACGGAGGGCCGCTGTAGTCGCTGGTGAAAATTCCTACGATCTCGTGGGGACTGGGTACCGGCAGCGGACGAAATAGTAACCCGCTCACGATGCTGAAGATGGTGGTGTTGGCCCCGATGCCTATGGCGAGGGACACCACCGCCACCGCGACGAATCCCGGCGTGCGCAGCAGGGTGCGCCAGGCGTACCGGAGATCCGCAAGGAGGGCGGTCATTGTGGAAGGTGAGCGGGGAGCGAGAAGCAGGGGGCGGGAATAGACGACTCACCGCTCACTGCTTCCCGATCACCGCTCCCCATACCTAGTGGTGCACGTCGACTCGGCCGCTGCCAGCTTCCTCTTCGACCACCTTGCCGTCGAACAGCTTCACTTCGCGGTCGGCCCACTTGGAGTAGCGCGCGTCGTGGGTCACCATGCAGATGGTCGCCCCGCCGCGGTGCAGCTCGCGAAGCAGCTCCATCACCGCTTCACCATTCTGGGAATCGAGGTTTCCGGTCGGCTCGTCCGCCAGGAGGATCGCCGGCTCACCCGCGACGGCGCGCGCCACCGCGACGCGCTGCTGCTGACCGCCGGAGAGCTGCGACGGATAGTGCTTCATCCGATGCGCCATCCCGACCCGCTCCAGCGCGCTGGTCACCCGCTGCTGCCGTTCCGAAGAAGGCATGCCCCGGTAGGTCAGGGGCAGCTCCACGTTCTCGTAGACGGTGAGATCGCCGATGAGGTTGAAGGCCTGGAAAATGAACCCGATCTGGCGATTCCGGACCCGGGCTCGTTCCGAGGGCGTCAGGCTTTCCACCGAGTGCCCCGCCAGCGTGTACGAACCACCGCTCGGCGTATCCAGCAGGCCGAGAATGGAGAGCAGCGTCGTCTTGCCGCAGCCCGAGGGGCCGGAGATCGAGACGTACTCGCCCTTCATGACCTGCAGGTGGATCTCGGAGAGCGCATGGGTCTCCAGCTCGTCGGTCAGGAAGACCTTCTTGATGCCATCGAGCTTGATCAGGACTTCGCCGGGCGCGGTGCTCATGGTCGGTTCCTTGGTTCGTTGGGGTCAGAGGTGAGGGGACAGCCCCTCATTGTTTGATACGTACGCGGTCCGTATTGTCCCAACGCGACATGTCGGACAGGATAACCACGTCGCCCTTCGCGAGACCTTCCTTGATCTCCACGCTGTTCACCGAGGTCCGGCCCAGCCGAACCGAGACCTGCTGGGCGTAGTGACCCCCGTCGACCAGCTTGAAGATTCCGATGGTGGCGTCGGTCTGTCCGTAGGGAGGACGGCCGGTGTACAGCACATTCTTCATCCGGGCGATCTCGATGACCCCGTCCACACTCAGGTCCGGCCGGGCGCTGGGCGGTGGCGTACCGTCGAGGGCCACGTCGACCGTGACCGTACCGAGGGTGGAGGCGGGGTCAATACGTGAGACGTGCCCCGGCAGGATACCGTTGCGCGTGTCGATCGAAGCCTTCTGGCCGATGGCCAGATCCTTGGCCTGGGTTTCTGGAATCCGGAGCACCGCCTTGAGCCGAAGCGGCGTGGGAACCACCTTGGCGAGCGTGGCGCCGGCCTGGGCATACTGGCCGATCTGCAGGGGGATTTCCGAGAGCACCCCATGGGTGCCGGCGCGGACGACCATCGACGCCTTGAGCCCGTGCTGGAACGCGGTAATGGACTTGAGCCGGCTCACCTGCTCCTCCTGCACCCTGATCTGCTCGGCGATCGTGTTGGTCATGATCTTGAGCCGCTCTTCTTCAAACTCCACCTGCTTCCCCAGAGCCTCGGCCAGTCCCTCCGCCTTCTGTTGGTCGAGCGGAATGATGAGGCCCTGCTTCAGCAGTTCCGCTCCCGACTCCGCACGGCGCTTTGCGTCCAGCCAGGTGGACCGGAGGTTGGCGACCGACGAAGCCTGGGCCAGCCGGGTCGTATTCAGGTTGGTCTTGAGCTGCACCAGCTGCGACTCGGCATCGGTCTGCTGGCGATCGGCGTTGAGGGTCTGAATTTCCACGTCAGGATTGGTGAGCTCGAGCAAAACCGTGGTCGCATCGACCGTGACGCCTGGCTGCAGGTTCAGCTTTTCCACCCGACCGGGGGTAACCGCCGTGATCCAGCGAATATCCTCAGGCACCAGCGTGCCGGGACCGCGGACTTCCAGGACCATTTCCCCCTGCTCCACCGTGTCCAGGTAGATCGTGCCGAGGTCTACTGTCGGGGCAGCAGGCTTGAGGCGGGTCAGCAGGATGGTGATTACCACCAGCGCCAACACTCCGCCGCCGATCAGGATCAACTTCTTCCGGTTCTTTACCGGCTCGCGCTTTATGTCCATTTACCAAAGGGGTCAGAGGTCAGGGCTCGTGGAACCAGCCCAGTCCCCTATAGGGAAGAGTCGTGCCGTGGTGATTCGTTCGATATCTGTTGACGATGTAATGAGTTAGTGGCGAGCAGCGAGCAGTGCCTGGGGTGCTCGGTGCCCGCTTGTGGGACTCATAATCCCAATAGCGGACAGTCCTGAAAACAGGCGAGCGGGCTCCCCTGTGGAAGCCCGCCGCGATTTTCCCTCCTGATCGCGAGCCCGTCCAGTCGAACTCACGGCCGGGACGATGGACCCGGCCCAGACGGGCGCCAGGATGGGTCAGTATTCCTCGCTGCCACGTTGGTCAGCAAGGCACCAATTCCCCCGCCGGAACCCATCACGGAAATCTCAAAATTGCCGGACGTATTGCTGACGAACGCGATATGGACGCCGTCGGGCGACCGGGTCGGGCTGTCAATTAGCGGCGCGGCGGGAACGACGGGGCCGTTATCTGACGCTGGCTAGCCAAATTTGGCTCAGATCAATCAGCGTGAAAGCGCCGACCGTCCTGCGCCATCGCCGCCAGGGCGGGCGCGGGAGTAAAGCGGGGTCCATACGCGGAGGCCAGCCCTTCGAGGGTCTGGACCACGCGAGTCGCGCCGAGGGCATCGATGTAGCGGAGCGGTCCTCCCCGGAAGGCCGGGTAGCCGATGCCGAAAATCGCGCCGACGTCTCCATCGCGCGGAGAGCGGACCACGCCTTCAAGCGCCGCCATCGCGGCCTCGTTGAGCATGATATATACGAGGCGGCGCTCGATCTCCGATACATCGACCGAAGCCAGCGGCGTAACGCCGAGCAGCTTGTACGCGGCGGGATCGGGTTCGGTCTTGTGGCCATCGTGGTAGAGATAAAACCCCTTGCCGCTCTTCCGGCCAAGGCGGTCGCCTTCCACCATCTTCGCGACACCCGGCGCCGGGGTCATCCGCTCACCGAAGGCGGCTTGCATCACGCCGCTGGCCTTCTGACCCACATCGAGGCCGACTTCATCGAGCAGCGCGATCGGTCCGATCGGAAATCCGAACCGAACCATCGCTTTGTCGATGGCCTCGATCGGCATGCCCTCCGCCACGAGCAGCCCGGCTTCATTGAGATAGGGGGACAGAATCCGGTTAACCCAGAACCCGGGATGGTCCGCCACGACGATGACGGTCTTTCCCATGCGGCGGCCGAACTGGACCGCGGTGGCAATCGCCGCCGGCGCGGTGAGCTCGGTGGGAATGACCTCGAGCAG
>JBEPVJ010000001.1:0-20429 GCA_041691095.1 Gemmatimonadales bacterium | reverse complement strand
CCGAGAGGCCGGAGTGGTGCACCCGCTGATTGCGGGCGGCGGCCCGCCGCAGCGCGGCGCTCAACGGACGCTTCAGCCCCTCACGCGCCATGGCCACGATATTAATGTGGACCTCGCCCGCCGCCAGTTCCAGGTAGGGCCCGGTGCGTCCGTGCAGGTAGAGGATATCGCCCCGGCCGTTGACCAGCGCCCCGGCCATCTCACGGTGCAGCAGCAGCGCGCGCTCCGTGACGTCCCGCAGCGGATCCGTGGCGGGAAGTGGGGTCCTCCGGGGTGAGGGCGGGGCGCCGCCGGTCGGCGGCAGCGAGACGAACCGGGCAACTCCGGCAACCCGGACGTGGCCATCATCCACGGACTGGTACACCCTCTCCTTGCGATCAACCACGGTGAAGAGCGGCGCGAAGTCGCCGATGGTTTCCGACGTGCCCAGAAAGAGAAACCCACCCGGGCGGAGGGCATAATCGAACAGCGGCATCAACTTCTTCTGCAGCTCCGCACCCAGGTAGATCAGCAGGTTGCGACAACTGATCAGGTCGAGCTTGGAGAAGGGCGGGTCCCGGGCGACATTCTGCTCGGAGAAGACCACCGTGTCACGCACCCGCTTCTGCACCCGATAGTGGCTGCCGTCCTCTTCCAGCACGAAGAACCGGGCCAGCCGTTCCGGCGTGAGATCGACCGAGATGCTCACCGGGTAAACCCCGTTGCGCGCAATGTCGATGGCCCGGCGGTCGATATCCGTCGCGAAGACCTGCAGCTTGACGTTGCGCTTAGCAGCATCCAGGTATTCGATCAGCAGCATGGCGATCGAGTAGGCCTCCTCTCCGGTGGAGCAGCCCGGGACCCAGACGCGCACCGTGGCGTCGGGTGACTTGTCCGTAAAGAGGGTCGGGATCACCCGTGCCTCCAGCACGGCAAAGGCGTCGGGGTCGCGGAAGAATCGCGTGACCCCGATCAGCAGGTCCTGAAACAGGGCATCCACCTCGCCAGGATTCTGCTGCAGCAGGCGCACGTAGCCATCGACCTGCTGGATCCGGTGGACCGCCTGGCGGCGCTCCACCCGCCGCGCGATCGTGCTCTGCTTGTACTGGGAGAAGTCGTGGCCGGTCTGGGCCCGCAGCAGCACGCAGATTTTCTGCAGCACGTCGATGGTCCGAAGACCGGGTGCGTCGGCAGCGGGCGCCCGGCCGTAGGCGTGGCCGCAGTAGGCGATCAGCTCCGCCGGCATTTCGCGCGGCGGGAGCACGAAGTCCACCAACCCCGTCGCGATGGCGCTCCGCGGCATGCCGTCAAATTCGGTCGTCGTCGGCGTCTGCGCCATGACCATCCCGCCCTCGCCCTTGACCGCCCGCAGACCGAGGGTGCCGTCACTGCCCGTGCCGGAGAGCACGATTGCGATGGCCTGATCCTGCTGATCCTGGGCCAGGGAGCGGAAGAAGAAGTCGATCGCCAGCCGCTGGCCGCGCGGCGCGACCGGTTCCAGCAGCTGCAGCGTCCCGTTGATGAGGGCCAGATCGCGGTTGGGGGGGATCACGTAGATGGTGTTGCGCTGCACCGTGATGCCATCGGTGATCTCGACGACCGGCATCGTGGTGAAACGCCTGGCCAGCTCGGCGAGGATGCTGGAGTGATCCGGGGCGAGGTGCTGCACCAGCACGAAGGCCATGTCGATCTCAGCCTTGGCCGGCATGGCACGAAAGAACTCCTCGAATGCCGCGAGGCCGCCCGCGGAGGCCCCGATGCCGATGATCGGGAAGTCGCGGTCCGGGGACTCGCTAACGGGATCCCCGGGCACCGCAGCCGAGGTGGTTTCGGAGGCAGGCGGCGAGAGGGACGGGTGGCCTGACGCCTTCTTTTTGGTCATGTCACGGCCGATGGGCTTGGCTGTGGAGCCTGCGCAGAGTCACTGGGGGCGAATGGCAGGTTGAAAGTACCCGGAACCTCAATAGCGCGGCAGGGTTGTCTCCTGGCGGGCGTGGATGCCGGACCCCAGAAGCTGCGCATTGGACCACTGGCACCGGCAATCGCGCAGGCGGGAGCCCCAATCGCTGGGCCTGTTGTCGCGGCCGTTCATGGACCCGAACGCACCACCCTCAGGGTGGCCCGACCGCCGGATGCACCCCGGGCTATATCGACCACGGCTGGATCCAGCGCTGCTGCTTCGACCAGCCGGCGGATTCACGACAGAAGTGCCACCGAGGCCGGACTGCGTACGGTGACCTGCGAGTCGGGTACCCTTCGAATCTCCTCCAGGAGATTGAATTCCCCATGGGCCCCGGATCACCGCGGACGAACGGTACACCCTCAGCCTGTTGCGCCAGCTCGCCTTCGGGTGGCCTCGATCACGGATTGCACACGCCGCAGTGTCCCGGATCCGCGGTCGCTGCCTTCACCGCGCGCTCTTCTCTGTACCTACAGCCCGGACAGATGTAGACATCCGCTTTCTGGGCGAGCGTTGGACCTCCGCACCAGGAACAGGGCAGACCGAAGAGCGGCTGGGCGAGACCAAATCCGGGACGGGTGCAGATCGGGCACCGGCTCCGAAACCGACGGACCAGCTCCACGGTCGCGCGTCGAATGGCCCTCATTCGCGTCGGATTGCGATGGGCGCGCATGTCGGTCTCGACGAAGGCGGCGCCGCAGGTCGTGATCACCGACTCAATCGCCCGTTGCAGGTCGGCCCAATCACCAATGTCCTTGATCAGCGCGCGCCCGGGCGCCGGCTGCCGATCGACGCAGCCGATGACGATCACGCCATGTCCGGGAAAGTGCGCCCGGTCAGCAAACGCCACGGCACCGGCCACATCCGTAACCACAGCGTGGCTGAAATTCGTCGCTATGTCGGCATGATGACCGATCAGTTCGAGACCACTGACGCGATCCTTCATTACCACGATCTCGCGCGCCAGCGGTACCAAGGGAACCTGCGGATGCGGCCCAAAGCTGCCCTCGCTCGCGACCGCGACGCGGGCGCCTGGCAAGCTCTCGAACGCCGCGGCGATCTTGGCGCGGGCGGCATCAAGCTGCGATCCCTTCCGTTCAATCTCGCGGCTGAACGTGCCAAAGCGATCCGTGTCGATGCCGGGCGCCAACCTGACCCGCAAACCGAGGGCGCCCCGCAAGAGCGGCGCAATGACTCGTTCCTTGCCATGCATGGTCGCGAGCGCTGCCTCGTCATCCTCGTATCGTGGCGGGGAGCTTCCCATGGCTAGAAACACCTCCCGTAGGCAAGGCGCCGCGCAGCGATGTGCTTCCCGACCACAACCGAAACCGAACACAGGGTGGCCCTTGGCGTCTTCACGCCCCGACGCCCGCCGGCGTCGCCCCGCTTCCGGTTGGTGCAGGATCACCGGCACCCGCTCGAGGTCTCCGTCAGCAGCCCATGAAGGACATCCCGTGCCACCCATCCTCACGGCGCTGATACGTCTTTCCAGTGGCCGGGTCGATCCGGAACAGAAAGAGCCATTCGTGCGCCACCAGGTTGCGCACCGTCGGGTGCTTCGCGATCACCCGATCGATCGCCTCAGCCGGCGCCTCGATGCAGACGCTCAGCCGGAGCGGCTCGTGTATCCAGTCACGTCCATCATGCAGCGATTGCAGGGCGAGCCCGGTCCGCAGATCCCCCCCTGCCCCCTCGAACACGCCGAGCCTGCCCCCAACCACGTTGTGCAGGACCTTGTTGCCGCTGCCATAGCGGCGGTTGTCCACCGTCGAGGCGTAGTACTGCAGGTTGATCCAGTGGGTGACGACCATCGGCGCCGTCATGATGAGTTCGAGCACCCGGAACTCCGCGTCCTGCTCCCACCGATACTCGTGCAGGAACGCACGCCCGCCCAGATCGATGCCGCGGGTTCGCTCCCGCGGCGCCACCACGAAGGCGGCGTTGCGGGCGAGCCCCCACTCCGGCCGCACCTCCGACCAGTCCACCGCGCGACGGCGCACCGCGGCATCAAGCGCGTCCCCAGCCAGTTCGCCAAGCCCGAGCGACGCCGCCCGCTCGGACCGTGCCCGCCGCCCCGCATCAACCAGCCGGCGTTCCAACTCGGTCAGCGCCTCGCGATGCGACGCCGGTAACCGATCGCGATCGAAGAGCGTGACCTCGTCCGTGGTCGTGTTATGGAGCCCCGCGACGACCTGGGTGGTCGCCGGGAGCTCGATGCCTCGAACGGCGAGGGCCGTCCGCACGTCGCCGTCATTCAGCAGCGCCGCGAGCGCACGCGCATTGACCTCGCCCGTCTGCCCGCCGCAGGCGCCACAGTGAAGCCCGGCGGCCTGGGGATTGTTGACGGTCCCCGCGCCGTGCCCGATCACCGCGAGCAGCCTCGCGAAGCCGCGAGTGAGACTCAGGCCGCCGAGCACACCCGCGGCGAGGTCGACCTTCGCCTCGAGGTCGAGCGCCCCGCTCCCATCGGCCCGGCCCGCCAACTCCGGTCGCGATGCCCCGGCGTCCGCGTCGGCGAGCCCCGTGCGGAGCGGATCACCTGCCGGATCACCGAGCCAGAGCCCGTCCCGCACCAGCGCGGCGGCGTACCCGAGTCCCGTCACCTCCACCAGGGAGAATGTCGAAGTGGCGGAGCCCAACCAGTCCTTCCATGCGGTGGCGCGCTCCAGCCCGGTGCGGTTCCGTGCGGCCACCACGTCGGCGCCTGCGCCGGTGTCCCGCACGAGGAGCGACGGGGCCAGCAGCCCCGGGAGCTGCGGCCGTGCCGGACCGACCGGCGGCGCATAGGCGATCGGCAGCCCGAAGAAGCCCGCGAAGCCCAGCGTCTCCAGCCAGGGGTCGGTCGCCTCGAGGGCCCGGCGGAAGACCTCCGAGCGAACGTCGATGCAGAACACCGCCTGCACCGTCGGAGCGACGGCCCGTACCACCGGCGGCCTGGCCAGCGCCTTGATCAACCGTTCCTGGTAGGAAAGCTCCAGAGCTCGCTGCAGCACCCAGTCGTCGCGCTGCGTCAGGCGCGTCTCCGTCTCGTCAATCGGCCAGTCCCGTCGGACCTGGCTCCACCGCTGCCCCAGATCCGGGCTCCCGTCCAGCCGATAGAGCACCAGCTCCCAGGCGAGCCTGGTCGCGAGCAGATGCACCAACTGCGCGTCGTCGCCGCCTGCCAACCGCGCTTCCCAGCGTCTGAATGCGCAGGCGGAGGCCCAGCCGGGCACCGTCATGAGGAGCGCCGTGTACCACGCTTCACGCAACGAGGGCGGAACCGCCAGCGTCTCGGTTGCCTCCGCAATCAGGGTGCGGGGATCCTCGGGCAGGGCGGCCACCGCCGCACGGAACCCGCGGAGCCCCATCAGCAGCCGTGGCCCGCCATCAGCTTCGGCGAGCGTGCGCCAGAGCGGATAGAGGCCGCGTGAGCGCTCCGGGGTCCAGCGTGCCTGGCCGTCGTCGAAGCAGGCGGCACAGACCTGGCTCAGGTGGCGGGTCACGAACTCGCCCCAGGCCATCTGATGCGAAAGGTCCCGCCGCCCATCCACGAGATCGGTGATGAGCCGGAGCCGCAGCGGCGCCGGCGTCTCGGTCGCGAGCTCGGCGATCACTGCCTCCCCCGCTCGCGCCGACCCCGACAGCGCGAGCGCCGCGGTGAGGTGCCGTGCCGTGATGCGCCCCGCCTCCCATTGCGCGCGATACCAGCTGCGCGGCATCAGGAGGCGGGTGCCGGCGAGCGCGGCGAGTTTGGCCGCCGCTTGCTCGATCGGGAGTCCGATGAACCCCCAGTAGGGGTTCACCGCGATCATGCGGTCGAGTGGCCAGGCCGGCGCGATCCGGGTGCAGGCAGACTCGATCACGGGGGCCACCTCGGCGATCGTGACCGTCGGAGGAAGCCCCTCGAGTATCGTGGTCATGCGGCCTGCTCCAGCGTGGTGGCGCGCCGTATGCGAGCGGAGGCCGGCGCCATCGACGCCAGGGCGGGCGGCCAGAGCTTGAAGGTCAGTCGAGTCAACAGTTCGTCGAGATAGAATCCCGCATAGCAGGCGGGATAGAGCGCCCGGGCCAGGCGGCCGCCCGGCTGGGACGTCACCAGGGCCTGCACCGCGAAGAGCAGCAGGAATCCCGCGATCACGATGCCCGGACGGATCGAGCCAGTGAGCATACCGGTGTCAGGCAGCATCACGATCCCGGCGAAGAGCTGATGCCAGCCCGCGTAGAGGGCGGTGAGTCCACCGCCAGCAGCCAGCGCGAGCGCGGCGGCCTTTGCGTCGCCCGCGAGTGAGGCGCGCACGAAGAGCGGTGCGAGGGCAAGCGCCAGAATCACACCGGCCACGACGAGGCTCGGCTCATCGGCCCTCCAAAACCCGAGCGTCCAGCCGATGCTTGCGACCATGATCACCCCCGCACCGGCGGCCGCGAGCCAGCGACCGATTCCAGGCGTCGGGGCGGCCGGGACCATGCCGCGGAGCACCCGCTGTTCCACCGCGCGGCCCGAGCCGAGAAAGGCGTGCGCCTTGTAGAGCGAATGGGCGAGGAGATGCAGCAGGGCCAGGCCATAGGCGCCGAGGCCGCATTCGAGAAGCATGAACCCCATCTGCGCCGCGGTGGACCAGGCCAGCGAGACCTTGACGCTCACTCGCGTCGTCATCACCAGGGCGGCGAGCACCGCCGTCACCGTCCCCGCCACCACAAGCAGTGTCTGCGCCGCCTCGAGCCGCAGCATCAGCGCCCCGAGCCGGATCATCACGAAGCCGCCGATGTTCACGATGCCGGCATGCAGCAGTGCCGACACCGGCGTCGGCGCCTCCATGACCTGGATGAGCCAGCCATGAAAGGGCAGCTGGGCCGAGCGGAGGATCACCCCCGCCGCGAGGAGGAGCCCGCTGGCCGCGAGGCTCGCCGGAATCGCTGGGAGCGCCGCGGCGCGGGCGAGTGCCTGGTCGATCTCGAGCGTCCCAAGGCTGCTTCCGATCAGCGCCACCGCAAGCGTGATACAGAGATCCGCCACACGGCTGATCAGGAACTTCTTGTGTGCCGCAATGATCGCCAGCGGGCGGTCGCGGAAGAAGGTGAGCAGCTGATGCAGCGCCAGGCTTGACGCCGTCCAGGCGAGCGCCAGCAGCAGCAGGTTGTTGGTCATCACGAGGAACGACCCGGCGGCCACCGTCGCGAGGAACCAGCGGAGGTAGCCCCGTCTCCCCTGCTCGCCTTCGAGGTAGCGCTCGGAGAACCGGAGGATCAGCGCAGCGATCGCGGTCACCAGCACGAGCATCGCCACGGTCAGGGTGTCGAGCCGGATGCTCAGCACCAGCGCTCCCGGAGATCCGAGCGAGCGGGACGGCCCTCTCAGGATCACCGACCCCGCCACCGAGAGCGCGGCCGCGCTTCCGAGGGCAAGTACTCCAGCGATGCCGGCGGCGACCTGCGCGATGCGCCAGCCCCGCCGGCGCCCCGCGAGGCCCGCCGCCGTCAGGTAGACCAGGGGCACGAGAAGCGGGATCACAGCGCCGGCGGATTCGAACACGCAACACTCCATGGGGTGGACAGCAGTGAAGCTAGGGTCAATGTTATATTCTGTAAATTACATCCTTTATACATTTCTATTCTTCTTTCGAGAACACAATGAAACCGCCCATCGCCCGGATCAACTTTCACCATCTCCACTACTTCTGGGCGGTGGCCAAGGAGGGCCATCTCAGCCGGGCGGCGGCGCGACTGCACATCGCGCCCTCCGCGCTCTCCACCCAGATCCGGCAACTCGAACACCAGCTCGGCCAGCCGCTCTTCACCCGCCGGGGCCGCAGCCTCGTGCTGACCGAGCCGGGGCGCATCGCGCTCGAGTACGCGGACACCATCATGACCGCGGGGCAGGAGCTGGTGGCGACGCTCCGCGACGGGCGCCGCCAGCAGCGGCAGGTGCTTCGCCTGGGAGCCGTCGCCACGCTGTCCCGGAACTTTCAGCGCACCTTCGTCGCCCCACTGCTCGAGATGTCAGGCGTGGAGCTGGTCCTGCAGTCGGGCTCGCTCGGCGAACTGCTGCCCCGGTTGCAGGCGCACACCGTCGACCTGGTCCTCTCCAATCGGCGGGTGCCGGAAGACGCCGAGAAGGCGTGGCGCTCGGTGCGGATCGCGCGTCAGCAGGTGAGTCTCGTCGGTCGTCCGCGCCGCAGGGGCCGTCCGTTTCGCTTTCCCGCCGATCTGGCGGACACCCCTCTGCTGCTGCCGAGCCGCGAGAGCGGCTTCCGCTCGGCGTTCGATCTGGTCTGCGAGCGGGCGGGTGTGCGGCTCAATGTCGTCGCCGAGGTGGATGACATGGCGATGCTTCGCCTCCTCGCCCGAGACAGCGGCGCGGTGGCGCTGGCCCCCGCGGTCGTCGTGCGCGACGAACTGCATGACGGCCGGCTCGAGGAGTATTGAGCGGTGCCGAACCTGTTCGAGGAGTTCTGGGCAATCGGAGTGCGACGGCAGTACCAGCATCCGCTGCTCCGATCACTCCTTGAGCGGCCCGAGGCCGAGGTGCTGGCGATGGACGACTGACGGAACGCAGTGGCGTGTTCGTGACCTGGCGTGCAGTTCCCGCACAGCCTCCACCCCGGTGCAACCCGTACCCGGCGCGGCTCGACTGGGTGGAAGTGAGTGGATGGCGGCGCCCTGGACGTGGGACGGCAGAGGCGCGGTCAACTGGGGGGTCGGCAACGACCCCACCCGTGCACAGCGCGGCCGTACCGCGCCAGCATCATCGAAGCGCTGGGGCAGAGCCCTCGGTGGACTGCACGCATGGCGCCGTCCCCCTCGTTGGGCAACGCTTCCATGAGCAGGTTGCCGCGCGCGCCAGTTTCGAGCGCCCGATGAAGTTCGGCGTCGACCTGACACGTGGTCCGCCCGACGATTGTCGCCCCCCGGGAATTCCGCTGCGAGCGCCGCGATGGCCATGGCGTCGAGATGCACCCCCGGCAGTGCCGACAAACCATCTCGATAAATGGGATGATCGTCGACCATCATGACCCATACGTCGAGGGTCCTGGGCCGCCGGTGCTGGTCATTGAGCGGGTGTGGCCCCGCGGCGCGCTGTCGAGGCTGGGACGGTCGATGACGTCACCGGCCACGACTTCGGTGGAGGCAGGGGCCGTCCGCCGGACCGCTTCCGGTCGCCTGGCCAGGCAGCGAACCCGGTACCCCTGCTGCTCCAGCATCCGCAACAAACGTCCGCCGATGTACCCGGTAGCACCGGTCAGAAGGATGGTCGACGACTCGTCGGATGTCGTAGCGTTCAGGGTCACCGTGGTCGCCCCGTGCCAGGTCGCTTTACGTGCCCGGGATGCCCAACCCATCGCGCATCAGCTGCGGCCAGGGCGTGGTTAGACAGCGACTGCGTCAGGGCCCGCCATCGCGAACGCCCGGACTGGAAATGTTCCGAAACCGCGGACTTTGACGGGGACGGCAAAAAAGCGACTGCCTCGCTCAGGGAGGGCGGCGAGGCCTCGCAGGTGCTCGACAATGGGAATGTCCTTGCCCAGGAGCGCGCTGTGCACCGGGCGCTCTCCCGTATCCACGCTGTCAATATTGAACGAGTCGATCCCCACCAGGGCCGGGCCAGCGCGCACCAGCCACTCGGCAAGTTCGCCGGTGACAAAGGGGTGGCCGTCCGCATAGGCCTCCGTTCGCCAGTGGCGGTCCCAGCCAGTATGGAAGAGTACGGCCCGCCCTCGGACCTCCGCCGACGTGAAAGGCAGCCGGTCAATGGGCCGTTCAGAGCCGGATGGGATACGGGCGACGAGACACTCCAGATTGGCCAGGGACGTGAGTGGCAGCTCGGCCAGGTCTTTCCCGGTTTCATAACGGTGAAAGGGGCTATCGATGTAGGTGCCGGTATTGGCCACCATCTCGATCTTGCCAATCTGGAACTCGGTGCCGGGGGCGTAGCGCTGCCGTGAGGCCTCGCGGCTGAGGAAATCACAGATGATCGGGGCCGGCAGACCTTTGTAGGTGACCATGCCATGCTCTACGGTATGGCTCACGTCGATCAGGCGAGGAACAGTGGGCATGGAGGGCGCGACCTCGTCGGCAGAGAGTGGTTCGCTGTCTCACGTTCACCCATCAGCTCCGAAGGGCCGCTTTTGCTCGCGGTCGGATGCCCTGCCGGGCGGACGAAGCGCACCGGCCCTCCATGGCGGGTGGCCTGCACCACCAATTCATGCGGTCCGCGGGCGGTTGGGGATATGCGCCGGTGCGTCCCGGAATGCCCGCGCCAGCAGCCCGCCCGCGAGAGGAAGGCAGACGCCATACCCGGCAACTGCCAGATTCTGGAGCATCATCCATCCCGACAGCGGTCCAGCCAGTCCCGCCAGGCAGAGTACCCCGCCAGCCAGCAGCGCCCGCCGTGCATTCCGCGCCGACGCATCGCCGGAGACAGTCAGCGCAGCCGAGACCATCATCAGGCCGACCATCCCATCCCACGCGAAATACTCAAGGGCAAAGCTCGCCGAGGGCCACACCAATCTGTAATCTGCCCACCGCCCCGCGCGCCACAGCTGCCGGACCGCCGAGAGCTGGGCAAAGTGCAGGGCCATGGTACTGCCGCCGGCCAGACTCCCGAACGCGAAGGTCGCGGCACCGTATATGAACCGGGCCGGCTGCGCGAAGCACCACAGGGCTCCGACCAGTCCAACCAATGCGCCCGCAGACAGCAGCGTCAGGACCTCCATCACGGCAAGGTAGGGATCGCCGATGGGTTCCTGTGGCTGCGCCACAAGGATCAGCCAGGCGGCGATCGTCGTCAGGTAGAGAATCCCAATGACGAACACGGCCAGGCCGCTGACGATCCCGACCAGCCGGGCCTCGGCGGACCAGCGGGCGTCCTGCCCCGGCAGTGTCACTGATGGCCCCGCACCACGCCGGCACGAACGCGACACGCCTCGATCATCCAGGCGAAGCTACGCGCAGCAGGAGAGGGCAACAATGATGAGGGCGCCACCAGGAGCTCAATCGTTGTGACCAGTCCCTCTGCAAGTCGTAGGTACGGTCACTAAACCGAGTTAGTGTTGATGAAGTCACGTTCTGCTACGCAGTGATGTGGGCCGGGTCGGACCGCGACTCGACGGGACCTTCGGCTGGATTGAAGTGGCGGATGGAGGTCGGTCAATCGAGTGGCCCACTCGCGCTCGTCGGTGCCACGCGTCTCGGAGGCTGCGTCCCGTCCTCCTCCGACTCACTCGCACGGTGGAGGACCCGCAATGAAGATCCACTCGCCGAACGCCCAAGCACCCAAGATGCTCACGGGCATCCAGGGTTTCGACGAAATCACCGATGGCGGTCTGCCGCGTGGTCGCACCACACTGGTGATGGGTGGACCAGGGTGCGGCAAGACGGTCTTCGCGCTGCAGTCGCTGGTCAACGGGGCCCAGGCAGGCGCCGAGGCAGGCATCTTCGTCGCCTTCGAGGAAAGCACCAGGCAGATCATCGCGAACGCGGCGACCTTCGGCTGGGACCTCCCGGCGCTGGCCAGGAAGAAGTTGTTCTTCCTCGACGCGCGGCTCTCGCCGGAGGTGGTAAAGGCGGGGGAATTCGATCTCGCCGGAATGCTCGCCGTCCTGAAGAAAAAGGCCGATGACCTTCACGCGCGGCGCATCGTGTTCGACGGGATCGATGTGCTCCTGTCACTGCTCGATGACCCGATCGCCGAGCGCCGCGAGATCTACCGGATCCGCAACTGGCTGTCCGAGACGGGGCTCACCGGCATCATCACGCAGAAGGCCGGTGCCGACGCGGATCACCGCTACGGCTTCCTGCAGTTCATGGTCGACTGTGTCGTGATCCTGAAGCACCAGGTGGTGGATGGATCGGTGTTCCGGAATCTGCGGGTCATGAAATACCGCGGGTCGGGTTTCTCAGGAGACGAATTCCCCATCATCTTGGCTGGCGACGGCCTGCGGCTCACCAACCGTGGCCCCACTGAGCTCCGGTACCCGGTGTCGAATCAGCGGGTTTCCTCGGGGCTGGATCGCCTCGACAACATGCTGCAGGGCGGCTACTTCCGCGGCACCAACGTACTGATCTCCGGCGCACCCGGAAGCGCGAAATCGACCTTAGCGGGGCTGTTCGCCGCCGCCGCGTGCGCCCGGGGCGAGCGCACCCTGTATGTGAGCTTCGACGAAGGTGCGGCGCAGATCGTGCGGAATCTCCGATCGGTCGGCATCCCGTTCGCCAGGCACCTCAAGTCCGGCACCCTCCGGATGTATTCGACCCGCACCCGCGGACCCAACATCGAGGATCAGTTCGCCGCGCTCCGGGCCAAGGTCACCGAGCACGCGCCCACCTGCCTGGTGATCGATCCGCTCTCGGCGCTGTCCCTGAAGCACGCCCACATCGCATCAGCCGATGCGGCTCAGCAATTCCTCGATTTCCTCAAGGGGCGGGGCATCACCGTCGTGAACACCTCCCTGATGGAGGGACACAGCACCGACGAGCAGACGGCCACGGGCATCTCGACGATCGCCGACACCTGGATCCACCTGTCCTATATCGAGCACGACGGCGAGCGCAACCGCGCGCTGACGATCGTCAAGTCCCGCGGCAGCGGCCACTCGAACCAGGTGCGCGAGCTGACCCTCTCCGACCACGGCGTCTCGCTCACCGACGTATTCATCGCCCAGGGGAAAGTGCTCATGGGCGTCGCGCGATGGGAATGGGAACAGGAAGAACTGGCGGCCACCAGGCGCACCCAGGTGGCGATGGTACTGAAACGGTTGAACCTGCAGGTCGCCCAGGCGGAGGCCGAGGCGCGCCTTCAGGTGGTTCGCACCGAGATGGAGGCGCGGAGTGCGGAAATCGCGGTACTGGTGGACGCCATCGGCTCGGCGTCCAGTCTGGTACGCACTGACCGCGCCGTCCTCCGAAAGATGCGCCACGGCGACGCCGAGACGGCGCGGGTCGCGAAGCCGGCGGTACCGAAGCGGATCGGGAAGCGGACCGGCGGGAAGGCCGGGCACTGAGCGTGGCCAAGCCGCCCGCGGTCGCGCTCCGCCTCCGACTGCGACTCTATGTCGCGGGCACCGCCCCCAATTCTGTCCGCGCGATCGCCAACGCCCGGGCGATCTGTGGCGAGCACTACCCATCGGCATATGAATTGGAGATCGTGGATCTGCTCGACCAGCCGCTCCGGGCGCTCGAAGACGGCATCATCGTGACGCCCACACTCCTGCGGCTGTTCCCCTTGCCGGTACAGCGCCTCGTGGGAAACCTCAGTGACCGGAGCCAGGTGCTCCAGGTACTGGCCGCCGAATGAGCTCTCCCGCCCCGCGCCCCACCCGCCCGCTCGCAACCCGTCTCGCCGAGGCCGAAGCGACCATCGAGGCGCTGCTCTCCGGTCAGATCGATGCCGTGATCGATCCCACCAGCCACACCCCGGTGCTGCTCGCCAAGGCGCAAGCAGAACTGCACCAAAGCCAGAAGCGTCTGCGCGATCTGATCGACGGCATTGGCCCCAACATGTTCGTGGGGTTGCTGACGCCGGCGGGAATCATTCTCGAGGCCAATCGCTCGGCCCTCGTGGCGGCGGGGTTGCAGCAGGACGATGTCCTCGGCAAGCCCTTCGCGGACTCCGGTTGGTGGGCCCACTCACCGCAGGAGCAGGATCGGCTGCGTGAAACGATCGCGCGCGCGGCCCACGGCCAGGCGTCCCGGTACGACACCCAGGTGCGTGGGGCGGACGGCAGTCTGATCGACATCGACTTCTGCCTGCAGCCGCTGCGAGACGAGGCCGGCGATGTCGTCTTCCTCATCCCGTCGGGGAACGTCATCACCGAGCGCAAGGCAACGGAAAATGCGTTGCGGGAAAGCACCGACACATTCCTCCTGCTGGCGAACAACATCACCGACGTGTTCTGGATCCGTTCGGCTGACATGCGGGAGGTGCTCTACCTCAGTCCGGGCTTCGAGCGGCTCTGGGGCATGTCGGCGGACAGCTTCTACGCCAATCCGCTGCAATGGACGGAGTTCATCGTCGCCGACGACCGCGAGCGGGTCCGGATCGCCTTTGACCAACTCACGCGCGACACGGCCACTGTCGACATCGAGCATCGCATTACCCGGCCCGATGGCGAGATCCGCTGGGTGCGCACCCGCGGTTTCCAGGTCCGCGACGCTGCCGGGCAGCTGATCCGACTGACGGGTATCGTCACCGATATCACGGAGTCGCGGCGCGGCGCCAAGGCGCTGCAGGAGAGCCTCGACGAATTTCGGTCCCTCGCCGAGGCGATGCCCCAGATTGTCTGGATCACGCGTCCCGACGGCTGGAACGTGTACTTCAACCAGCAATGGTACGACTACACGGGCCTCACTCCGGACGCGAGTCGCGGGTCCGGGTGGAACGCGCCGTTCCATCCCGACGATCAGGCGCGCGCGCTGGCCGCGTGGCAGCGCGCGACCGCCACGGTCGGCACGTATTCGATCGAATGCCGGCTGCGCCGCGCGGATGGTCAGTATCGCTGGTGGCTTATTCGCGGCGTTCCAATCACGGGCGCGGACGGAACACTGCTTCGATGGTTTGGCACCTGCACCGACGTGCACGAGCTGAAGCTCGCGGAGCTGGAGATCTCGCGGATCAATCGGGCGCTGCAGATGCTGAGCAACTGCAACGAGGCACTGATCCGCGCGGAGCACGAACAGGAGCTGCTGCTGCAGATCTGCCAGGTCGCCGTGGAGAACGGGGGCTACCGCATGGCGTGGGTGGGGTACGCGCAGCAGGATGCGGCGCGCTCCATTACCCCGATGGGCCACGCGGGGGCGGAAGACGGCTATCTCTCGGAGATCACGGCCAATTGGAGCGAAACCGATCCGCGTGGCCTCGGACCGGCGGGACAGGTCATTCGTTCGGGCCGAGCCGTCGTGTGCGAAGATGTCGAACAGAACCCCGGGTTTGCGCGCTGGCTCGAGCCCGCCCGACGGCGCGGCTACCGCGGGCTCATCATGCTGCCTCTGCGCGATCCGGTGCGCACATTCGGGTTGTTGGGGCTGTACACCCCCGAAGTGAAGCACACCAGCGCCGAAGAGCTCGCGCTGCTCCAGCAGATGGCCGATGATGTGGCGTTCGGCATCGGCAACTTGCGCGCGCATCTGGAGCGACGCCGCCTCCAATCAGCGGTGGCCACCGTGGCTGCGGGCGTGTCGCTGGCCACCGGCACCGCGTTCTTCGAGCAGCTGGTGCTGAGCATGACGGCGGCCTTGGGGGCGCAGGCCGGCTACATGGCGCAGCTGCTCCCCGGCGCCCCCCCGGGCGCGCGCACCGTCGCCGTGGTGGTGGGAGATGCCGTCGTGAACAATTTCGAGTACGACCTGCTCGACTCGCCAAGCCAATTCGTCCTGACCGCGGATACGCAGGTGGTCCGGGAGCATGCGAGCCAGCAATTCCCCCGCTCGCTCATCATGCAGCGGCTGGCGGCCCAGGGCTATGTCGGTCGGCGGCTCAACAGCTCGTCCGGACGGCATCTCGGCGTACTCGGGGTCACGTTCAAGCAGCCGCTGGACCAGGTCGCGTTCATCGAGTCCACGCTCCAGATCTTCGCGGCGCGCGCGGCGGCGGAGTTGGAGCGCCGTGACGCGGATGCCCACATCCGCGAGCAGGCCACCCTGCTGGACATCGCTCAGGAAGCCATCCTGGTGAGGGACCTGGACGGCCGCATCAGCTTCTGGAACAAGGGCGCGGAGCGGGCCTACGGATGGACGGCGGCGGAGGCCATCGGGCGCACCGACGCGGACCTGCTCAGCGGGGACGTCGAGGCAATGACCTTGGCGCAGGCCGCGCTGATGGCGAACGGGGAGTGGCAGGGCGAGATGCTGAAGCGCACCAAGGATGGCCGCCAGATCACCATGGATGTCCGCTGGACGCTGGTGCGGGATGACCAGGGCCAGCCGAAGGCGGTGCTCGCCATCAGCACCGACATCACCGAGAAGCGAACGCTCGAATCCCAGCTGATGGTCAGCGACCGGATGGCGTCCGTCGGCACCATGGCCGCGGGTGTGGCGCACGAGATCAACAACCCGCTGGCCGCCGTCATCGCGAACCTCGACTACATCATGGAGGGCCTGGCGACCAGGAGCGACACGTCCGGTGGGCGGGCCGGCCGGAGCGACGCACAGATCCTCGAGGATATTCGGGGACCGTTGGCCGACGCGCGCGAAGCCGCCCAGCGGGTCCGCATCATCGTGCGCGATCTCAAAGTGTTTTCACGGTCGCCCACCGAGGAAGCCAACGGTCCGGTGGACGTCAAGGCAACAATGGAATCGTCCGTCGGTATGGCGTGGAACGAGATTCGGCACCGCGCGCGCCTGGTCAAGGAGTACGGCGCCGTGCCACCCGTCGAGGCCAACGAGGCCCGGCTCGGCCAGGTCTTTCTCAACCTGCTCGTCAACGCCGCCCAGGCGCTGCCCGAGGGCAAGGCGGACCGTAGCGAAATTCGGATTGGCACCCGGCTTGACGGTGCGCAGGTCATCATCGAGGTCAGCGACACTGGCCCCGGGATACCGCCCGAGATCATCGGCCGGATCTTCGATGCGTTCTTCACCACCAAGGCCGTGGGTGCCGGGACGGGGCTCGGTCTGGCCATCTGCCAGCGCATCGTCACCGACATGGGCGGAAAACTGACGGTCGAGAGCAAGGTGGGCCACGGCACCACCTTCCGGGTCGCGCTCCCGGTGGCGAGGCGCGACGCCGTCCTGCCGGCCCCGAGCGGTGTCCCGATCCAGTCCGCGATCCGCCGAGGGCGGATTCTCATCGTGGACGATGAGGCGCTGGTGGCGACTGTCGTCCAGCGGGTGCTCGCGAGGGAGCACGACGTCGTGACCACGACCGCCGCCAGGGAAGCGCTGGCCTTGTGCGCGGCCGGCGAGAAGTTCGACCTCATCCTCTGCGACCTGATGATGCCGGAGATGACCGGGATGGATCTGCATCGTGAGCTGATGGTCGTCGGCCCGGAGCAGGCAAACCGGATGATCTTCCTGACCGGCGGCGCATTCACGGCCAGCGCCCGGGCCTTCCTGGCGGAGCCTCCCAAGGAATTCATCGAGAAGCCATTCGAGGCGGCCAATCTCCGCGCGATCGTTCAGCGGTATCTGCGATAGGGCCTGGCTTGATCGGATCACGATCGCCGCCGCCTGGAGGGTACGAGGTCCAGCATCGCGACCGGACCCGACGTTCTGCAGCGCCCGAATGCGCTCGACGCCGGCGGCATCCAGGGCAAGCAACCGATCTTCTCGCTCAACACGGAGCGGTTGAACATCCCCGGGTTTCGTGACCGTATCAGGTATTGCGAAAAACGGTCAGCGCCTGGGCATTACGCGTCCCGCCGGCACGGCGCTCAACCCGCCTCGGATCCCATTCCATTTCGGGGCGGGGGAGATCCGACGGTAGGACTCCGCTGGTTGGCGAGATGTCTAACCCATCGCGGGGCGGCGGCGGGCGTATTTCGTATCCCAACCGAAGGTCGCAACTCCTTGTCATTGAGTCCTTCCCGCTTGATGCGCTGGTGAGTCCGTGCCAGGAACGCGGAGTCAGGATCGACGGGACGTTGACGCATTCGAGACTTCACTATGCAGTTGTTGCGAGCGAGCGGCGCCGAGCGCCGCCCGAAGCAGGAGCCGAAACCGCATGCCGAAATCCGCCATCTGCTGTGCCCTGGCCCTCTCGGCCGCTGCCCCGCTCCGGGCCCAGGCCCCGCTGACCCTGGCCGATGCCTTCCGCCGCGCCGATTCCGCCGCCTACGCCAACCGGATCGCGGGCGGCCCGGTGGAGCTCTCGCTTCAGGACATCGAGCAACTGGGCGCCGCCCGGCGCATCTCGCCGCACCACTGCATCCAGGGCTGGAGCGGCGTCGCTTAGTGGGACGGCATTCTCATGAAAACGCTGGTTGAGCTGGTGCGTCCCAGGCCGGAGGCCAGGGTTGTGGCCTTCTACTCGTTCAGCGAGGCACAGTACGGCAGCCCGTACTACGACACCCAGAGCCTGGACAACGCGCTGAAACCCCGCTGCCTGCTCGCGTCACGGATGAACGAGCAGCCGCTCACGGCGGTGTACGGCGCACCGTTACGGCTGCGGGTGGAGAACCAACTGGGCCACAAGATGGTAAAGTGGATCGAGCGGATCGAGTTCATCGAATCGGTGACGCAGATCGGCAACGGCGAAGGTGGCACCAAAGAGGACGACGACTACTTCGACCTGCTGCCCAATATCTGAGCCGCCATGGCTCTCGGGCACCCTGGCGGCAACGCCGCTGGGACAGGACACTCCCAGCCGCGCGTTCTTTGTCATATTGCGAACAGGGTCAGGCCTGTGCCTGCCAGCGACGCTGAATGGCCTTCCAGGCCAGCGCCTGATAGATGGCCGCCATGCCGACCAGGCCGTACACGATCACGCCCAGCATGTTTTTGGCGCCGAACCCCTCGGCGCCGGTCCAGGCCGCCACCAGATCCAAGTTGCCAACGGCGACGAGCCCCCAGTTCAGTCCGCCGACGACCAGCAGGATCGCGGCAAATACGTCGAACTGCTTCAGGTGAACGATTCTCCAGGGCAACGGTTTAGAAGCGAACCCGCAGGCCGGCGGTAAAAGGCCAGACCCAGGCATTGGTGGTGGTCAGCTCACTCTTCTTGCTGAACGCGATGTCACCCTGCGGCGACAGGACCAGCGCGAAAGAGGGGCTGAAGTTGTAGGCCAGCTTGGCCCCCGCGTTGATGGCCACGTAGGTGTACTTCTTCGGTGCTCCATCGACATCGAAGGTCACGGCGCCGGCGCCGAGGTTCACCAGAAAATCCCAGCCTTTCTCGCGCGGGCCGATCAGCCAATATCCGACTTTCCCCATGTAGTGCAGGGTCTTGATGTTGGTAGTGCCCGTGGCCTTGTCCTTGTGCATCCCGTAGTCAAACTCGCCCATCAGGACCAGGCGCTGGCCGAGCTGGTAGCCGATGGTCCCGCCGAAGGCGGCACCGGTCTTGGCGACGTCGGCGATGTCGAAGGTGGGAACCATGGCCCCGGCTCGGCCTTCAACAAAGAAGGTCCGGGTGGGAGACTGGGCGGCGAGCGGCGAAACGATCGCCAGGGCGCCGAGAATGATCAGAAATGGCTTCATGTGAGTGGGTCCTGTTTGGAGTTGAATCCGGCCCTAGCGGGGCAGGAGTACGCGGTCGACGACGTGGATCACGCCATTCGAGGCCGGGATATCGGTGCTGAGAACTTGGGCGTCGTTGATCCGGACTTCGTCGCCGGCGGAAATGCTCAGATCTTTCCCGCTGGCGGTCGTGGCCGAGGTGAGCTTCGCGACGCCCCGGGCCGTGACGCGTCCCGGGACGACGTGGTACGGACCCGTCCCCTTGAGGGTGTCGACAAGGTCGGCCGCAGCCAGGGCTGTCGCCAGAGTCCTGAAGGAGCCGGTGGCTATCGTCGCCGCCACACTGTCGGTATTGCGTTCACGGACCGGCACAATCGTGCTCATTGCTCAAAATCTCCAGAATGTCAATTGAAACTCGAAATCATCGGCCCAATCCTCAGGGCTGGGCCGCTCGGCCCGGTCACGTCGCCGGGATGAGCACGGCATCGATCACATGGATGACGCCGTTGCTGGCCGGCACGTCGGCCGCGATGACGTTGGCGGATTGGTCACCGACATGCACCTTCGAGCCGGCCAGGTGGATCCGAAGATTGCCGCCCTGCACCGTCTTGAGGGTGACGTAGCCATCCCGATCGGCGCGGGCCTTGAGATCCGCGGCGGTGATGAGACCGGACACCACATGATATGTGAGGATGGACGTCAGCTTGACCCGGTCATTGAGGAGGGCCGCGACGGTACCTGATGGGAGCTTTCCGAACGCCGAGTCCGTTGGGGCGAAGACGGTGAACGGCCCCTTGCCCGAAAGAGTCGTGACCAGGTCGGCGGCCTGGAGCGCCGCGGCCAGGGTCTTGAACTGGCCCGCTGCCAAAGCGGTTTCGACGATGGTGCCGGGGTGCGCCGGCTGATCGGCCATCTGGGCCCGAAGCGGCGCCACCGCCATCAGCGCCAGAAGGGCGGCCATGCCAACTGCCCTGGGGGAATGCGACCAGCGGAGCTGAATCGCTTTCCACTGTAATGCCTGCCACACCGCAGCCAGGCCGACCAGTCCGTACACCACACGGCTCATCGCGCTGGCCGGGCCGAACAGGATGGCCACCAGGTCCGGCCCGCCGAAGCCTATCAGACCCCAGTTGAGGCCGCCGACTACCAGAAGTACGGCGGCGAGAATGTCCAGCTTTTTCATGACTTTGCTCCTAGAACGATGTAATTGGTGTCTAACGAATGTCTAGCAAACATATGCCATGCCCTGATTTCTGTCAAGTAGTTGTCTAACATATTCTTTTGACATTAGCTAGACAATAGGCTATACTGAAGTATGGCAAGCCATGAAAAGCCGGTCTCCGAAATTCCCCGCCTTCCAGTGCGGGCGGTGGTCAGCCGAACCGGACTCTCCGCTCACGTGCTC